>JAODGH010000057.1 GCA_025464325.1 Methanosarcinales archaeon
TAGTGCTTACAACAACCGTGGAGTTGCTTTTTCTGAATTAAAGCGATATGAAGAAGCGATTGAGGATTTCAACAAAGCGATAAAACTCAATCCTGAAGGTGCTGACGCTTACTACAACCGTGGGAATGCTTATTATGAATTAAAGCGATATGAGGAAGCGATTGAGGATTACAACAAAGCGATAAAATTCAAACCCGAATATGCCAGGGCTTACGGAAACCGTGGACTGGCATACAAAGCAACCGGCGACTACGAGCACTCATCAAGAGACCTTAAGATAGCAGGTATTCTATTCCTGAAGTCAGGGAGAGAAGAATATGCGGTTATGAGTTTTTCTATTTGTTTCGATCTGCGGGAAGAGATTACGAACGATGAAGTGGTTTACAGCGGGCTTGCTCTTTACCTTCTAACCGCAAACCCGGATGTTATAGCAGAACTGAAAGGGATGAGGATAAGGGATAAGACATTGATGAGGATTCGAGAGCTTGTATTGATGAAGCTGTATAACAAGGACGTATCGGCTGAGATAGCTGCGATTGAAGCGGAAGGAGATAAGCGAGAAGAGGTGAAGGTGCTGGTGGAGCTATTAAAGAGTTTTTCCAAAAACCAGCTTTGAAACAACAGTCGCATCGGTACACGATTCTTAAATAGGTCTATCAGGCGAAGAAGTTGTTTATCGGTTATCGGTGCATCGGCAAATGCCACAATGAAACGTGCAACGAGATAAAAGCGGAATGAGCGTATACCGTAAGAGGGTGCCTGGTGAGATGCATTACGCCATAATAATGGCACGGGTTGTGTCAATGATCTCCACTGCGTTTGCATTTAATCTTCATCAGCTCCTTAGCGTGAGCTATCTTCTTTTATCGAGGAAAATAGGGAGAACTGAGAAATAAAGGGTTTTCAGGCGGTATAAGTGTGGGTTGGGGTGGTGTTATGCACTTATGGTACGCGAGCAGGAAGTTGACGGGTAAAGTGAAGCTTTTTGGAAAATGCACCATAAGCCAAAAACGAGGAGCGGATAGAAAGTGGCAATCGTCGCAACAGCCTGGTATATGGCAGAATCAGTCTACAGATGGCTAACGAAGAGGGCAAATGCAAATGCAATAAGAGCCTCGTCTTTTTCATGACCCCGTAAAGGATCGTCAAAATGAGTGGAGGCAGCCATCCAAGCGACTCGTAACCATGCGCGCCGATAAATGTGGGAAGAGATGAATGTCGATATGAAAGGTTCACGGGAAGGATGTGCAAAGATAAAATAGGCGGGCTGTTCTTTTTTCAGAGATGATGTAATATTTTCAGAGATGATGTAATATATACTATAATATGCCGGTATCATTGATTGAAGTCTACAACCTTTTACCGAGAACCAACTGCAAGAGATGTGGTACGGTCTGCATGGGCTTTGCCGCCAGGTTGATAGCAAAAGAAGCGAGACCAGAAGATTGCCCGTTACTGCTCGAACCCGAATACAGCGATAACTTGCGGAAACTGCATGAGATTATTCCCGCGACGGAGAAAGAACTCACGGGTTTGATGATAGATGACGACAGGTGTACGGGTTGCGGTATATGTATCGTGGTGTGTGAGGAGAACCGATTGATGAACGAAGAAGTGCTGTACGGCAAAGGCGGCAGGTACGAAGATGAGCTTGTACTGGGCATAGAAGAAGGGAAGGTGCGATTGCTAAATGCGAATAGATGTAAGCGTGCATTTAAACCGCCTGAGTTCTGCCGTGCGTGTGTTGACCACTGCCCAGCCGGTGCAATAGACCTTGTCACACCATGAATTCAACTGTATAGCCGATTGACACCCTTGATCAGGGCATGCATTGATGCGAGGACTATATCTTCACTCACACCGCTCGCAGTTATCGTTCTGTCACCCCTGCTCATCTTTACCGTTACGTTCACCAGTGCGTCTGTGCCACCCGTAATGGCATCCACATGGTATTCCTCAAGCTGCATGTCGTCCATCTGCGAACGAGACATAGCCTTGCGCAGTGCATTTATCGCAGCATCCACGGGACCAACACCGACGCCCGCTTCCACTACATCCTCACCGTCTATTGAGAGTCGTACAGATGCCGTTGGATATATGTTCTTACCTGAGACGACAGAGAGATCGATGAGCTTTATACGCTCTTCACGCTCTATTCGCAGTATATCATCCACAATTGCCTGGAAATCGGAATCTGTTATCAACTTGCCCTTGTCGCCCAGCTCTTTCAGCTTCAAGAGTATCTTCTGCGTCTGTGACTCGTCAGCAGAGATACCCATCTCTTCCAGTGCCATTTTCACGGACGCTTTGCCCGTGTGCTTGCCGAACGCAAATCGTCGCTTTCGACCTATCTGTTCCGGTTCCATTGGTTCATATAGGCTTGTATCCGCGAGTGTACCATGTACGTGCATACCTGATTCGTGGGTGAAGGCGTTATCACCGATGAGTGGCTTATTTGGCGCTACCGGTACCTTCGTCAGGTTCCGTACCAGGCGAGAAGTCTCGTACACTCGCTCTTTGACTATCCCGGTCTTCACGCCATATAATATATCGAGTGCGGTAACTACCTCCTCAAGTGATGCATTACCCGCCCGTTCTCCCAGCCCGTTTACCGTTACATGTACGACCTGTGCACCCGCCATCACGGCTGCAATCGAATTCGCGGTTGCTAATCCAAAATCGTTGTGACAATGAACTGCTATCGCCGTATCGAACTCAGAAAGAGCACTGAATATCTCTTTCGTCCGCTCTGGATAGAGTACACCCACGGTATCACAGAAACAAAGCCGATCAACTATGCGGGAAAGTTCGCCAAATAACGATTTGAGGAACGTCATATCTGCTCTTGATGCGTCTTCCGCGCTTATCTCCACCTTCAACCCGTGCTTCTTCACGTATTCCGCAGCTTCGATCACCATTGCTCTTAATCTATCGCGGTCTATCTTCAATTTCTTCTCGATATGCGCGTCTGAAACGGGTGCAACCAGATTCACGGTATCCACTTCACACTCTATCGCAGCATCCATATCCGCCTGCAACAGTCGCGCAAAAGCGCTTATCTCCGCATTTAAACCCTCTTTTGATATCAATTTTATTGCGTGCCGTTCACCCGTAGATATTATCGGCGTACCTGCCTCTATTATATCGACACCCAGAATATCGAGCTGTCGGGCAATTTGCAGTTTCTGGTCGGGTGTTAAGGATACGCCAGGGGTCTGTTCGCCATCACGCAATGTAGTATCAAGTATCCGCACTCTCCTCTCTTCAGCCATGATCAACCTAAATAAAGGTGGCGTGATATTATAAAACTATAAATGCTGCTGAAAGTGCTAACGCTGCGGAATTACCGTAAATACAAGAATGTCTGTATAGAATTCCCGGACGGTGTGATTGGAATAATAGGTCTGAACGGTGTGGGTAAGACGACACTGGTGGAGGCAATAGGCTGGGCACTGTTTGGGCATCACGCTGCACGAACGACCAAGGAGCTGATAAAGCGGGAGGGGTCTTCACCGCACGAAGCATGTCAGGTGGGACTGGAGTTTGAGCTTGGCGGGGATAGCTACAGGGTGGTACGGGAAATGTCGGGCAAGAATCTGGTGCCGAAGGCGCGACTTGTTATCAACGGAAAACAGATCACCAGCAATGCAGATGAGGTGACCCGGTTTTTAGAGGATAAATTGGGGATGGATTATCAATCGTTCTTCACCTCCATCTTCGCCAGGCAGAAAGAGTTGAATGCGCTATCTTCGATGAAAGCGGCAGAGCGTAAGAAGCTTATGTTGCGTATGCTCGGTATAGAACGGATAGAAAGGAGCATACAGGCGATAAGGGACGATAAACGGGGTAAAGAGAAGAAGATAGAGGGTATAAAGACCGCCATAATCGATAAAGACGGTAGAAAGAAGATAGACGTGTTCAAAACGAAGCTTAAGGCGCTGGATAAGGAAAAATCGGCGCTTTTACCGCTCATCGCCCGGATAGAAGCAGAGACAGAGGAGAAACAGTGTGCGGTAGTTGCAACGAGGCAGCAACTTGAGCACGAAACGGCTAAATACGAGAGATACGTGGAGCTGAGCAATATACTGGGCGAAAAGAGGAGTGATCTGGAGAATACCCGAAAACGGATAGAGGATAAGGAGAGGGAACTCGCAGCGCTTATTGCCAGGAAAAAGCGACTTATCGCTATAGAGCACGAGGAGACGCGGTATTTCGAGCTGGAAGCGCGTAAAAATGAGCTGGAACGGTTAAAAGAGCTTTACCAGCGTAAGACAGAGCTGCAGAAGCGTGAAAAGAAGACCATGGAGGAGATAGCACACAGGACCGGCGTTATACGAAAGTTGAAACAGGAGCTAAGTGCATATAAAGGTGTTGAAAACGAGCTGGAACGGTATATACAGATAAGATCAGAGCTGGAACGACAGAAAGAGCTCTATCAGCGTAAGGAAGAACTTTTGAGTCGTAAAGTGCGCGCGCTGCAGGAGGTGAAGCAGCGCGAATCGAGATTACTGCAGCGTAAGGAAGAGCGACGGTTATTTGAGGCTGATGTGGCACGGCTGGAGACGGTGAAGGGTGAGATAGAGGTATTGAGACATGACCGGGAGGGTTTGCATTCTGCTATTGGCGCGTATAAAGCGGAGATACTGCAGATAAAGCGGGATATGAAAGCGAATAAGGAAAAACTCGTAAATATCGAGACGCTTGGACCCGGTGGGCAATGTCCAATGTGTGAACGTCAACTGGGCACGCACTACGATGTACTGATAGAGAAACTTAAGGGAGAGTTGAGAAACAGTGAGGAGAAGCTGTATCGACTGTTCAGCGAGTACAAGACCAGGAAACAGGAGCTCGATGCGAAGAACCGGATGGAGAAAGAACTTACGGAACAATTGAAAGAACTGGAGAAACGGGTGAACAGGAAAAGGGTGCTGGATACGGAGATAGAGCAGGGAGAGCAGGAATTGAACTCGTGGCGTACGGAGTTAAAAGATATCTTAGCGGATTTGAAACCGTTAGAAGGGGTTGTATTTGATAACGATCATTATAAAGCGATATTAGAGCGTATAAGCGAATTGGAGAAACGTGTACGGGCAAAGAATGAATTAGAAGTGAAGATAGCGCACGAAGAACGTGAGCTGGTACGCTGGCAGAGAGAACTGGCACATATAACAAACGATTTGAAGCCCGTTGCGAATGTTGTGTTTGATATTAACGATTATAACACGGTTATACGAGATTTAAAAGCGCTTGAGAAGGTGTATCGCGAGATAATCAGCCTAAAAGCGGAGATAAAGCGTATAGATGCGGTGAAAACGGATATACAGAATTTGAAGGATGAGGAACGCAGGATCGTGGGCGAGATCGCGGAATTACGGAAACAGGTAGAGGCATTAGCCTTTGATAAGATGGCGTATGTGGAGTTAAAATCCCGGTACGAGCGGGAGAACGAGGAACTGAACGAGCTGAAGCTGAAACTCGTGGGTAAGAGGAACGAACTTGACAGTCTGGAGCGTGAGAAAGAGCGAGTACAGGCAGATATAGAGGAGCAGAAACGGTTGATGGACGAGAAGGAGCGTGAAGAGGAGGATATATTGTATCTGAACCTGCTGGAGAAGATAATGGGCGATTTCAAGGTGCATATGGTTGGGATGATACGACCGATGCTATCTGATTACGCCTCGGATATGCTCAGGCGATTGACCGACGGGAAGTACAGTAAGCTCGAGCTGGATGAGAATTATAACATATACATATATGAGGAGGGTACGGCGTATGAGCTGAGCCGATTCTCGGGAGGTGAGGAGGATCTGGCGAATCTCTGTCTTCGACTGGCTATCTCCGCGGTTGTTGCGGAGAGGAGTGCTATTCAGACCCATTTCATCATTCTTGATGAGATTTTCGGATCACAGGATGTGCTACGAAAACGGAATATTATAACCGCATTGAGCGAACTGTCGAAGAAGTTCAGGCAGATCATTCTTATCACGCATATCGAAGATATTAAGGACTATATGGAGTACGTGCTGCGTGTGAGCGAAGATGAAGAGGGTGTGAGCAGGGTGAGTATGGAGAGGTAGTCTCTTTATCAATTGGAGGGTCTGAACTATCTAAATAAAGCAAACGAGAAATGCAGGCACAAACTAAAATAACGAAAATAGTGCCTATTCACCTTTTTTCCTAACTTCTCATTTGACCATAATGTTAGAAAAGATTGAGTACATAGTTATTTCCAATGAAGAGACAAAAATATCCGGCGAAAGAGCGAATTATACGAGTTACGGGTATAGGGAAGAGGGGACTGAAAGAGGAATGGAACGGCTATCTGAGGACTGAATACGAGTTCTCAATGGCTGTCTGTCGTTCATTGGCAAGCGATATAGAAAAGTTTGTGAACGAGATGAGGGAGAATTTGAGAAGGACAATTGTTCTACCGGGCAGTCAAACCCAGCATCCCACCATGTGTTAAAACCGATAAAATGCGCTTCAAAACGGTGAAGTTGACACTCTTATCAGAAGAAGATGTGGAAGATGCGAAAAGATCACAGCGATTTTCCAAAAACCCCTTTGTAGCAGCAGCCAAACCTCCAGTAGAAACAATCCAAATCGCGGATTAGCATATGAGTCCCATACAGTCGTTAATTCATTATGCAATCAATGAAGAGTATGCAAAAGTAGAACGGCTCGGTGACAGGCTTGCACGTATTGAACCACTCATCGATTGGAAGAAGTTTCGTCACATCATCGCGAATATCTTTGATAACAGGAGCAGGAAAGGTGGCAGACCGAATATAGATGAGGTTGTTATGCTAAACCATCAGACCCCGAGCTTGAACGGCAGGCGACCGACAGGATATCTTTCCGTATTGAAATAACAACCGCGTCGGTACATGATTCTTAGACCATTCAGTGAAGAAGTTGTCTATCGGGATAAAGATTATCGGTGCACCGGTAAAACTGCGGAATAAGCGTATAAACCGTAAGAGAGAATATGGTGAGTGGCATTACATCATAATAACATATGTTCAACGCCGCACACGTCCCTGTCACGACCGTGGCGCGGGTTGCGGTCAACAAGATGATGATATTCACTGCGTTTGCATTTAATCTCTATCAGCTACTTAGCATTAGCTATCTTCTTTTATCGGGCAAAATGAGGGGAAATTAGAAATAACGGGTTTTTTAGGCGGTAGAAGTGTGGACGGGGGTGGTGCTATAGGTAGTTATGGAACGCAAGTAAGAAGTTGATGGGTAAAGTGAAGTTTTTGGAAATGCACACTAAAAACCCACATTCCGCACATTTTGGAAAGAGCACTTGCAGAATTAAATTTATGCCATGCATTGTCATTACACCCCGTTAT
>JAODGH010000059.1 GCA_025464325.1 Methanosarcinales archaeon
GAATTTCGAGAACCTGGCTACAGAGGCTGGTGTGATAAGTACAGGTACGGAAAGCGGTGGAATACGGAGGGCACCTTCCCGGCAGTAAAGCGTAAATCTGGCGAATTTGTACGTGCTACAAAGGTAGAACACATGTTTAACGAGGTAAAATTGAAATTTCTCTTCTATAATGCGATATTAAGGTATGATGAGACTCACAAACCGTTCTTCTTAAGCCTCTTATGAATACGAGGATGGACTTAGATAATTATACGATGCAATACTTAATTATGCAACACAGCAGAACCGACAAAATTTTTTTTATATATCTGTGTCTACTGCTTAGAATAGGGGTGATGATGGATGACCCGTCATAAGCGGGAAAGAAGTGACCGGTGTTTGCTTTTTAGAACACTATGCCGTCCTCCTCGTTATTAATCTGGAAAGCATCTGTTGATGAGAACCTATGTGTGGGGTGTGGCAGGTGCACCGGGGTCTGCTGGACAGGTGCAATTGTCCTGGTTGATAAAACACCTCCCCGTCAGAAAGAACGAATTAGCAAAGAAGCATTGAGTCACAGGCATAATAAAAAAGCAGTAATAGATGTTAGCAGATGCATATGTTGTACCATCTGCATGAGGTCTTGCCCGCGAGGGGCGATCAAGATGTTGCCGTACGCATTCCCGGTTTTAAAGCGGGAAGAGGTTGAGGGTCTGGATGATATAAAAGCGCAGCTAAAAGGGATAAAGGCGCAACTTGAAGAGATGGAAAGCCGTATTGAGCATCTATGAATCGGGAAAAGAGCGCTAATATGACGAACAAAAATATAAAATGTGGAAAATGTGGCAAGCCAATATCGGGTGATGTTTACGAGTTCAAAGGCGTTAAGCTGTGTGAGGATTGCTACATGGATGAGGTAATAGCATCCCAACCGAAGAAATGCATGATGAAATGATGGCGTTGTTTCGTTACCACACCCTACATTTTTATCTGTATCCACTCAAGGATATGTTAGATGATAGGGATACTGCAGTATGAATTCATGCGAAACGCATTCATAGTCGCGTTGTTAGCCAGTGTTGCCTGCGGTATAGTCGGTGTTTACGTGGTGGTAAAGCGGATAGTATTTATAAGTGGTGGCATAGCGCATGCGGCGTTTGGCGGGATCGGGCTGGGCTATTTCCTGGGTCTGGATCCGGTTATGTGTGTTATACCTTTCAGTATCGTATCTGCACTGGGTATGGGCGTTGTCAGCAGGAAGACGAGAATACCTGAAGATACCGCTATAGGTATCCTGTGGGCTACCGGTATGGCGTTTGGCATCATCCTCGTTGCACTAACTCCGGGTTACTTTTATGGACCTGACCTCTTTGAGTACCTATTTGGTAATATCCTGACAGTCACATATTCGGACCTCATCCTCACACTGATTCTTGATGTTGTCATCATCGTGGTGGTTGCGCTGTATAATCATGAATTTGAGGCGATATCGTTTGACGAGGAATATGCAACTGCGATTGGACTTCCAGCGGAACGGCTATATCTACTCCTGTTATGCCTCGTTGCACTGACCGTGGTAGCGCTTATACGTGTGGTAGGCGTCATCCTCGTAATTGCTCTCCTCACGTTGCCACCGGCAATCAGCAGGCTATTCTCTACACGCATGCGAGATATGATCACCCGCTCCATCGCTATTTCCGCAACGGTATCCATCGCAGGGTTACTTCTCGCTTATGCGACCAATCTACCATCGGGTGCAACGATAGTAATGCTCTCAGCGGGAGTGTTTATGCTTACTTACATCTCCATACGGATTCACGCGCGTGGTACTCCCGTCTGAGCAATTAACTGTTAGACAGATGATGTTTTGTTTTATTTATATCATCTCAGAACACTATATTATAGGAGATGGAAGATGACGGAGATATTACGAGCAGAAGGGCTTTGTAAGACCTATAAGCTGGAGGAGATAGGGAAGGATGTAGTTGCACTCGATGACGTATCATTCAAGCTGGATAAAGGAGAAATACTGGGGATAATAGGTAAGAGTGGCGCGGGCAAGACTACTTTACTCCGTATGCTTCGTGGTTATGAACGTTTTGATGCCGGTACTATAATACTGGATGGTGTGAAGGTAAATCATGATTCTCCATATGAAGAGTACCGGGAATTGCAGAAGAAGACGGCGTTTCATATTCAACGCTCTTTTGCGCTCTGGAATCAGAGTGTGGTGAACAATATTATACTGAGGCTGAGAGCGGTACAGACGGGTCTGGAGGAGTTGCCACAGTATGAGGATGAATACGAGGAATTAAAGGAGCAGGCACTGGAGATACTGGACCTCGTGGGTATGCGTGAGAAATACAGGTATTTCTATCCAATTTTAAGTGGCGGTGAGAAACAGAAGGTCTTACTCGCACGTCAAATCGCGAAATCGCCATCGCTATTACTGCTCGATGAGCCCAGTACGATGTCAGATCCGATAACACGCGAACAATTATTGGAGAGTGTGAAGCGGGTGAATGAACTATCGGGTATCAGCATGTTGATCGTATCGCATATGCCGGAAGTGCACCGCTATCTATCGGACAGACTTATCTGGATAGAAGATGGCAGGATAAAAGAAGAAGGCGATGTGGAGCACATAATAGGCAAATTCATGTCACAACTCGAGCCGATAGAGCCTCTGCAGCCTATAAGGGACAAACGGGACATCATGATCGATATTAACGGTGTCTGGAAGAAATACGTGATATATACAAGCAATACACTGATAAAGACGATAGAGATGCCGGATCTGAACCTTAAGATACCACGTGGTGAGATATTGGGCATAATAGGTCCGTCGGCAATGGGCAAGACGGTGCTAATTCGGATGCTCGCCGGTGTTGAGCAGCCAGATAAGGGTCAGGTGTTGTACCGGATAGGAACGGTGGATTTCGCCAATATCGCCATCCTTGGCAACAAACGGGCGATGGAAGCGAGGACGAAACTGGGTATTCTACATCAAGAATTCACCTTACCGCCTTACCAGCTTGTTCAGGACGCGTTCGCGCAGAAACTGGGCATAAAGAAGCTGGAGATGGTACGACAGGCGATGGAGAAAGCGAAGGCGATGGGGATCAGTAATGTAACGCTCGATGCGTTACTACGGATTGCAGATATGCCAGAGTTAGAAGCGAAACAGAAGCTTGAGGATCTGGGGCTCGATACAAGCATTTTAGATGAGTTATTCCCGAAATTACCGATTGAAGAGACGTTTGAAGCCGCGAAGAAGTATTTAAAAGCGTTAGATCTGCCAGAAGGTATATTCCTGCGCCATAATGCAGAGGCGAGTGCGGGTGAGCGGGTTAGACTGGCGATAGCCATCTTGATGGCAGCGAAGCCGGAGGTGCTACTGCTGGATGAGCCATTTGGCGACCTCGATCCTATTTCTATGCGTAAGATAGCCAATTCGATAAAGAGGTTGAATCGCGAGTTCAATACGACGATACTGGTGGTGAGCCATCAGCTTGAGGTTGTCCGGGAGATAGCACACGAGGCGATAATGATAGACGAGGGCGAGATAGTGATGCGTGGTGACCCTGATGAGGTCTGTGATGCGTTTATAGAACTGGGTAAACCAGAGCAATAATAGCTCCGCTGGTGTAGTTCGGCCAAGCATAAGGGCCTCTCGAGCCCTTGACCGGGGTTCAAATCCCCGGCGGAGCATTTTTTATCCGCCATGATAAAATGAATGCAGACACGAGAATAGAAGACGCGAGCAGGATACTGGTTCTGGATCCGATCCATGGCGCTGAAGTGATTGCCGCCGAGTTGGATGAGCTGGGTAAAGATGTCGATGTCTTCAATCCATACAGAGAAAGTGATTTCAGGGGCGATCTGAATTACGACCTGGTTATTGCACCGGTACACCTGAACCCGAACTTCGAGATAATGAGACGTGTATCGGGTATACCGGTTATGAGCCACCATGAGGCAGTGAAGGGTATAGTGCGCCTGAATAACCTCTTCTCTGATTTGAAGGTTGTTGAAGTCACCGGTACGACCAGGAAGACGACAACGTGCGAGTTGATATATCAATTGTTACGTGACAAATCCGTACTTCTGCATGTCAGCTCCGGCACGAGGTACTACAACGGTGAAGAAGTAGTGAAATTGCCAAGACTCAGGGGTAGTAATACACCCGCGAACATACTGAAGGTTATGCGTAGCGTGAAGGAGATGGGTCTTAACCCGGCTATAGCGGTTTTTGAGGTCTCTCTTGGCTTTACAGGGTCTGGTGATGTGGGTGTGATGACAAGCCTCGATGCTGACTACATGGTTGCAGGTGGCACAAAGAGGGCGTCTGAGGTGAAGATAGCATCGATTAAGAATTATGATGATGGTGGTATCATTGTACATCCCGGTATCCTATCTGTCAGGGGTAATACCTATGGCAGTCGGGACGCGAATCTAAGGATAGAGCACGAAATTGCGGTTTTTGAACGGTTGAGAACTATAACCGGCGCGATAATCAGCGGTAATCTGACGTTTGCACCGTTCAGATGGCGTATAGGCACAGATTATTACAGTAACTGCCTGGAGGCTGCGCTATGTGCAGTATTGAGTCTGGGGATTGCACCTGAAGAGCTCAACACAACAGATTTCAGGGCTGTAGATGGTCGAATGAATGTAAAAGAGCTGAAGGGGCGTGTATTGATTGATAATTCCGGATCGGGTACGAAACTTAGATTTCTGGACACCATCGTTGATGCTGCACGGGAGCTATCAGATCAGCAGCGTCATATGATACTCATAGCCGGAGAGGATTCACCATACGTGTGTGAGGGTGTGGAGTTGAAGGAATTGAAGCAGACGGTAGCCAAAAGAAGGGGTCTGTTCAAAGAGATAATAATTGTGGGTAACAGGTTCGATCTCCCGGGTGTTGTCTTCGCTTCTAATATCGAGGATGCGATTGAAGAGGCGATTGCACGCTCGGACGAGGGCGATGTGATCATATCTTACGTGAAGACTTTGAGATAGATAGGGAAGGATTGGTAATATGGCGGAAGAAGAGCAGCAGCGAGTCATAGATGTTACCGTAGAGGAGGAGATGAAGAGCTCTTATATCGATTACGCAATGAGTGTGATCGCGGGTAGAGCTCTTCCAGATGCGCGTGATGGCTTGAAACCCGTGCATCGGCGCATATTATTCGGGATGCACGAGCTGGGCGTCACCCATGACCGCCCACATAAGAAATCGGCACGTATCGTAGGCGATGTGCTGGGTAAGTACCATCCACATGGTGATGTTGCCGTTTATGATACACTTGTGCGTATGGCACAGGATTTCTCGTACCGCTACCCGCTGATAGATGGTCAGGGCAATTTCGGTAGCATAGATGGTGATGCACCGGCGGCGATGCGATACACGGAGGCGAGACTATCGAAGATAGCGGAAGAACTGCTGACCGACATTGATAAGGATACGGTCGATTGGGTCCCTAATTTTGATAACACACTGAAAGAGCCGCAGGTATTGCCTGCAAAGTTGCCTAATCTACTCATCAATGGCTCTTCCGGTATCGCTGTCGGTATGGCAACGAACATGCCACCGCATAACCTGAGTGAGGTTGTGGATGGCATCATAAAGGTGATAGACGAGCCGGAAGTGAGCATAGATGAACTGATGCAGATAATAAAAGCTCCCGATTTCCCGACCGGTGGTATCATATTGGGCCATAAGGGTGTAAGAGACGCATATGAAACGGGTAAGGGCAGTATAAAGGTAAGAGCAAAGACAGAGATAGAGACCAGGGGTAAACGGCAGAGCATTGTCATAACAGAGATACCTTATCAGGTGAACAAGAGCAAACTGGTAGAAGAGATAGCTGAGTTCGCGAAGAAGTTCAAGGTAGAGAGTATAAGTGGTCTGCGCGACGAATCAGATCGTAACGGTCTGCGAGTAGTTGTGGACGTGAAAACGGGAGCAAACGCATCCATCCTACTCAACAAGCTCTATAAGCATACACAGTTAGAAACAACCTTCGGGGTGATCAATCTCGCACTGGTGGACGGTGTGCCGAAGGTACTGACGCTGAAAGAACTGATCAGATGCTACATAGAGCACAGACGAGAGGTTACAAGACGAAGGTTACGATACGAACTGGAACGAGCGGAGAAGCGGAAACATATACTTGATGGGCTCATTATTGCGATATCGCATATAGAGGAGGTGGTACAGCTGATAAAGAGCTCAAGCGACACGAAGACGGCGAAAGAAGCGTTGATAACGAGGTTCGGGCTGAGTGAGTTACAGGCGAAGGAGATACTGGAGATGCGGCTGTCGCGACTGAGTGCCCTCGAGAGTGAGAAGATAGAGCATGAGAGAAATGAGCTGGAATCGAAGATACAGTGGTTGAAGGAGGTACTGGCATCGGAAGCGCGGATATTGGAAGTGATAAAAACAGAGTTGAAAGAACTGAAGGATAAGTACGGCGATGCACGCAGGACAAAGATAGAAGTGACGAGCAAAGTATTGAGTGATCGAGATTTTGTAGAAGAGGAGAAAGTGATCCTGTTCTTCACTGCTCGTAACTATGTCAAGCGAATAACGGCGAATGTATTCAAGCGGCAAAGGCGTGGCGGTAAAGGTATAGCGGTGATAGAAAAGAAAGACGGAGATAGAATCGCCAATTTCATTTGCGCATCCACGCGTGAACGTATATTACTGTTTACCAGATACGGCAGGGTCTATCGAGTGAACGTGTATGAGATACCACCGAGTAGCAGGCACGCAAAAGGTAAAACGCTGGTGAATATACCGGGTTTGAATATGGACAGTACGGGCGACGAGGAGTTCGTGGCTGCTCTTACGATACCAGAGGATGTGGATAACGCATTAAAGCAGGGAGAAGAGTTTCATATCATACTTGCAACAGCACGTGGAGTGGTGAAACGGATTTCCCTCGCCAGTTTGAGGTCTATACGTACAACGGGCATAGTTGCTGCTCGTATCGATCAGGAAGACTCGCTCGTTGATGCAGTACTGGTGGATAACAGATCCCGGACCGGTATAATACTGGGCTCTCGCGGTGGTAAGGCAATACTGTTCCACGATGATGAACTGCGTGAGATGGGCAGGTATGCATCGGGAGTGCGTGGTATGCGACTCGAGGCAGGGGATGGGTTAGCGGATATGGAAGTGGTTGACTTGAGTAAAAAGACAGCGAAAGTGGTCATAATATCAGAACGCGGCTATGGCAAGAGGACACGGCTGGAAGAGTTCAGGGAGACCCATCGGGGCGGTAAAGGTGTTATAAGTATGCGTGTGAATGATAAAACTGGCAAGGTCGTGTGTATAAAGCAGGTGGAGGATACCGATGAATTGATGCTCACCACATCTGATGGTATGGTGATGAAGATGCTGGCACGTAACATACCTGTCCAGGGCAGGCATTCGCATGGTGTACGATTGATGAACGTGAATGAAGGAGCGCGAGTGGTGGCTGCTTACGTGGTTTGATCACGGTTGGGAATCACGGCTGGTGTGTCAATGAGAAAGCAGTCATCAACCTTCATATGCTCCGCCCGGAAAGACCTCTTGCTGCATAGCTCTATCAAATCGTCGTTCAGTTCTTCCTTCAGCGGCAGGAAGACTGTTCTCTTACTCACTGCTCTGTTGACCAGTTCTCCATTATTTATTACTACTTCTCCACCCTTGAGGAGATATGAGCATCTACCCAGTTGCCTATCAAGATCAATATCTGCGTCCGTATCGTAGATCGCAATATCTGCATCTGCACCGGTACCCAGCTGTCCCTTGACGTGATCCAGTCCCAGTTGTCTCGCTGGATTTGTACGCGTTATCGCTACGAGTTCGTACATCGAGTATTCAGCGTGAGGTAGTTCTCGCCCTTCCCTGCAGGTATGACTGAGTAGTGCCGCGAATAGTCGCGGATAAGCAGTGAACATGCAGCCACGAGTGGAGAACGAAAACCGTTCGTAATATTTAGCGGCTTCGAGTGCGAACCTCAATGAGCGTATACCACCATCTTCACCGACCGTTTCCACCCTGGAGAACACCAGCGGCTTCTCCAGTCCCATATCGATGCTGATAAAATCGCTGCTCGCAGGTGCGTAACCCAGATCTAACCACATGTCCTGCTCTTGCGGGTTAAAAAACTGGAGACCCAGATCGGCGTTACCACCATGTTCCAGCACCTTCAACGCTCGTTCATAGCGCTCTTCATTGTCTATGCCCGAACTGAGCTGTAGAAGCCAGAAATCGGTCAAAATGTCGATTGGTTCATCCAGCAGTTCTGGATACACCCGCAACTGCAGTCCCGGCATATCTGCACGTAAAGGTGAGATTTTATGTAAGAAATCGAGACACCTGTGCGCGGATATATCACGATAAAAGAACCCCCGTTTCGTGTATCTGATACCCGCATCATATAGCTGTGCATTTAATGACCGGGTGATACCCAGAAGCTGAAGTATAAGTCTGTTCATCACCTCAGTATCTCCTGCTCTGATCCACTTCTCGAGATCGTACAGGTTGAGTACGAGGAATGCAGAGGTATCAACTATCGGGATGCCCGAAAGCTCATGGTGGACATAACTCGCAGTATTGAGCGTCATCAAGGGCTCATTTATGTGTGTATAGCCCATTCGTGCGTATATCTCACCTATCTGGCTCAGACCGGGAAAACCAAACGTGAATCGTGCCAGGCTGAGTCCATACGTAGCAACATGGCTGTGCACATCTATACCACCAGGCATGACTGTCTTACCTCTGGCATCTATCACGAGCTCGGGTTCGGTCTCCGGCACAAGCTTACCATCAGCAATGAAGATATCCATTCGTTCACCGTTTATGCCATTCCTGGGGTCGTAAACTGTACCGTTTTTTATCTGTATCCGCTTTCTTCTCATACTCAGGTATTACAGGATTTATTAGCTTCACCCTGGGGGTAACCGGGTAAGCATTTATACCAGTAATCGCCTTTGGTGTCCGGTATGTACCAACTTTAGTATAGGTTTTTGGTATCTTACCGATTATCGAAGGTACTTTATAACCTGTATAATATCTGTTGTACCCGGTGAAGCTTTTGAAGGAGGGAACCTTAACCGCTGAGGGGATGGTTGAAGGCATTACTGGTAATACCGGTGTCACTCTCGGTATTATTGCTCTTGATGGTGCTGTTGATGGTACCGCAGTAGTGACTTTTATTTCGCGCATCGTCTTGGCTGTACTGTTAACCCATGTGGTATTCACATTGCCGTTTATATCCACGGTATGTGTACCAAGAGTATAGTTGGTGTCAGGTGTGAGTCCCTGAGCATAATAGTAGCATTCGGTGGTATTACCAACCCAGGTACCATTGAGGAATATCATTGTATGACTAAAATCATTATCCGGGGGGTTACTCCATTCCCATTTTATGTACGTATCACCGGTAGCAGACGCTTCTAAATTGCTAACACTCGCCGGTGGGGTAGTATCATTCGTATTAACATACGCCGCTTCTTTCGCGTTCACCATACCATAACCAAACTTGTCATCTTTACCTTCAGGACCCAGGTCCTCCGCGGTGGCATGCAATAGCTCTCTCACCTGCTCATTGGTGTAATCCGGATACGCATGCATTATAAGTGCAGCAGTGCCCGTGACATGTGGGCATGCCATCGAAGTACCACTCATCACTGCGTATTTATTACCTATGTAGGTCGAGTAGATCTTAACGCCAGGCGCTGCAAGTTCAACCTCGGGACCCGTACCCGAGAAACTTGCCCTTTTATCGGTCCTGTCAACAGCAGCAACCGCGATCACCGAGTCATATCGCCCGGGATATGTCACAGTACCGGTACCTCTATTGCCCGAGGATGCAACGAGCAGCACACCCGCTTTATATGCTCTGTCACACGCTTCACGCAACGCCCTGGAGTCAACGGTAGAACCAATGCTCATACTTATGATGTCCATCTTATGCTTCACAGACCACTCTATTCCCGCAATCACATCACTCACATAACCCCTACCTTCGGAGTCCATAGCCTTAATAGCATAAAGATTTGCGCCCGGTGCAACACCAACGATCCCATTATCATTATCAGCCGCAGCAATTATGCCCGCACAGTGTGTACCGTGTCCGTTATCATCCAGGGGATCATCGTCATCGTTCACGAAATCGTAACCACCCCTGTAATTAGGCGCCAGATCAGGATGCCTGTAGTCGATACCGGTATCTATGATCGAAATATTGACGCCCGAACCATCATCTCTACCCCGCACTACGTCTGTACCACCGTCCACACCGCTCCAGACGTATTCCGCATTTATTCTGTCAACCCCCCAGGGCAGACTATCTGCCGTTATATTCAACTCATAATCGCGTTCTACGCGTTCTATGTCCGGGTTACTCTTCAAACTCGGAATGGCATTATTGGGCACCGAAACAGCGATCGCTGGTATCAATCTGTACTGATGGATCACCCTCTCACTATATTGCCGTACCAATTCTGGTTTTGTTTTGTCCTTAAAAATCACGATCACCCGTACTTTATCGTCGCTGGCACCAGCAACGGCAGTAAAGAGCGGAAAAGTAAAACTAAGTAATATGAGAGATACCAGAGCAGCACCCAATATCGCTCTGCCACGCATTATAATATAAATATCTCGTATAAGATTATAAAGCTTGCGCCTATACCGGCTTCATCCCGAAACTCAATAATGATTGAGGTAACACCCCACATATTATCCCGTCAGGGTAAACGATTTCTTATTGTGCACTGCTATATTCCCTGGATAAGGGCGTACCGACCATGATAAGGGATATAACCTCTCTGTATAACTCACTAAGGGGGAGCAGCATAGAAGGCAGTGGCAAGATACTCATACTCGATCGTGGATTCTTCTCCGGTGCTGTTGTGGCTTTTCTACTCGATAAAGGTGTTTCCTTCATCCTGCCTGCTCGAAGGAATAGCAGGCTGTACGATGAAGAGGCGTGTAGGAGGATATTACCTCCATCTATTCGAAGATGGGGTACTGAGGCTGGAGGAGGGTACGATTAATCGAGAAAAGCTCAGACAAGCTCTAAAACGTGCCGGGAGGATACTCATAATCCCGGATATTGATAAGGATGGTCGAGAGGTATTCATGATGTATAAGGAGCGTGGTAATGTGGAGAATCAGTTCACAAGCTCAAAGAAGCCGGACTTAGCCGTAAGTTCTCGCCCATGGATATACTGGAGGAGTTTCCAAAGGTTTAGTTTATATCCTGACAGATGACGATCGAGAGATTATCTCAGAGATACCGAGAAAAGTAGCTGAGCTCGATAAACGGTTGGGTATGAATGTATTCCCTGGGGTGAAGAGTTAAGGTTCAATACGGAAAGAGGTTATATTGGTCGCATATCAAGCTCGTGATATGATAGATAGCCCGTACCCAGCATTATCATAACGATCTCATCTATATTCGGTCTACCGCCTTTCCTGCTCATGGCATCAACGCTCCAGGGAGTAATATGTGCCTTTGCATACTCCCCATTGATTGCATAAAGAATTAACAACTGTGCATGACACGCATAGGCTGCTAATAAGCATTAACACTTTCTATTTCGTGATTTGAATGGTTTCTACTGGATATCTGGTTGTTGCTTCAAAGAGGGTTCCTAGAAAATCTATTTATTTTATGCATGATTGTTCATACCAGGTCTATTACTCTACCCATGTAAGTGCCATCAAGCAGATAAGCTTCCATTGTCTGTTTGTGGATGAGTTTCGATGCAATGGGACCCATAAGCTTCAGATTGGGTGTGTTTACTGCCACACCACCACATATATCGTTAAATGCGGGCATCATTATCACCCATGGATCGTTCCAGTATTCTCTATTCCGCTCTATATCCCGGTAGTATCTCAAAACCGCGGTATAATCGCATCTGGCACGAATCCAGACGCTCATAAGTTTTGTATAGCTTGTACCTCTACTCACAAGTCGGATCATGGGATGATTATGCGCGATAACGATGTATTCCGCGGAGAATAGCTCCCTGGCGGGCCATGTGTGTCCATGTACGTAGCCCGCACCGTCGAATACGAATCCTTTCGCTCTTTCAACATGAATGGTGTGTCTGCTCGTATCGGGAAGAAGCTCTTCTAATTGCGAGTCGTGGTTACCTTTGACCACATGTACGGGTGCCTGCTCAGCAATAGTTGCGAGGAATTGTGGTATCTCTATCCTGTCGCGAAACGAAATGCCCGGTACCGCATGTTTTATATCACCGAGCAGGACAATAGCATCCGGATCGGTCGCTTTGATACAGTTCAGTACCCGCTCTATGAGTTTTTCTGTTTGACTGCCGATATTTATACCCTTCTGACTTAACTCTGCCTCTATGCCCATATGCAGGTCTGCTATCACCAGGGTCCTTAATCGATTCTCCACCACCAGTGCCGCCTCTTCTATTACCGGGTTCAGCTTCATCGATCCATAAAGATGGAGAGGTATTTTTAATTAAAAACCAAAAAGTTCTTTACGGACGGTGATACGATTAGGCTATGAGCGGGGTACTATCACGATCTTCAGCAATTTCAAGCTGCCACACACAGTGTGGGACAGCAGGAGCGGCTGTTATCGGTGTTTAGCTCTTTTCTACCGTGATTTAATAGAGTATCTCGACCGTTCGCGCATCGAGTACGAGGATGATGTTTGCGACCCGGTGCCCATGCCACCCCATCTGGCATCCAAGTTGCAATTACGTAAGTATCAGCGTGAAGCGCTGGAGATATGGATGCAGACGAAGACCGGCGTTCTGGTACTGCCAACCGGTGCAGGCAAGACCGTGATAGGTTTGAAAGCGATTGAACTCCTGAATGTCCCAACACTGGTAGTGGCGCCAACGTTAGAGCTGGTACGTCAGTGGAAGACCGAGCTGGAAAACTCGTTCGAACTGCAGATCGGTACGTACAGTGGCAAGGAGCACGTGATGGGTCCCATAACTGTTTCAACTTATGATACCGCGTATCTAAGAGCAGAAGAGCTCGGCAACCGGTTCCTGTTCCTTATATTCGATGAGGTTCATCACCTGCCGTCCCCTGGCTATGCGAGCATAGCGGAGATGTTCATCGCGCCCTATCGGCTGGGACTGACCGCGACGTATGAGCGTGAGGACGGTTTGCATGAAGAACTGAATCGGCTCGTTGGCGGTAAAGTCTATGAGATAGACCTGGACAATCTCAGGGGCAGACACCTGGCTGAGTACAAAACGGTGAAGATTGTCACGGAACTGACTCCGGAAGAGCGGCGGGAATACGAGAAATACCATTCAATATTCACCCAATTCCTGAAGAAGAACCACATAATACTCAAATCGCGAGACGACTTCAGACGGTTGATTGTAATGCGTAGTGGGCGAAATGCGGAAGCGAGAGCGGCTTTAATCGCACGTAATCGCGCACGTAATATCGCTTTGAACTCCAGGTCGAAACTGGATGCACTGGCTGAGATCCTTGATCGGCACTTCAACGAACGCACGATCATATTCACCGAACATAATTCTCTTGTCTATGAGATATCAAAACGGTTTCTCATACCCGCCATCACACATACGACACCAGGAGAAGAGCGTGCAGAAATTCTGGATCGTTTTCGACGGGGTATCTATAACGTTATAGTGACCTCGAAGGTGCTGGAGGAGGGTATTGACGTGCCAGATGCATCAGTTGGTGTCATACTCAGTGGGAGTGGTAGTAAACGTGAATACAAGCAACGGCTGGGTAGATTATTGCGCAAACGCGCGGGTAAGCTCGCAATACTTTATGAGGTGGTATCAAAACAGACAGCGGAAATGGGTATCTCCAGACGGCGTTCTATCAGATGATCGCTCGCAATGTGTGAGGGAGTAGAACCTGGGGTGGGTATATCCGCAACCACGGAGTATGCCTATGGCATAGAGCAGACCACACGCGACAGGCAGCGAAAACGTGATTATGCAACCCTGCAAAAATAGAAAAACTTATATTCTATGATATTTCTTAATAGGAGATGGATAATATGGCAGTAGAAGCAGAATGGGAGGTTGCGGTTCCAGAGAAGCGGTTCAAGGATAAGTTATTCTTTGAGAATCTCAAGTCGGTGGTTATAGATAGAAACATCTGCAGCCGGTGTTTAACCTGTGCGGCGGTATGTCCGGGTGGGATAACCGTGGTGGATGACCGTGTGGATTTCCCGGATTATGAGACCCAATGTATGGATTGTGGCGCGTGTGTACGCGTATGTCCGCGGTTCGTTTACGAGCCGAAGAGCGGGCTGGGGCAGTATATCAAGTTCATCGCCGGACGTTCAACGCGGTTCAGAGGGCAGGACGGTGCAATGGTGACCGAGATAATGGTCTCAGCTATGGAGATGGGGGTGATAGATCGTGGATTATTTGTTAGCAGAGACGAGCGCTGGGGAACTGAGATCTTTCATGTACGTGATTCCGAGCAACTCGAGTTACCCACGCTCGGTGGTACGAAGTACACGTTCGCGGACGTACTTCCGGAATTGAAGAAAGCGGTGATGCTGACGAAGAGTGGCGTGGGCATTGTAGGAACGCCCTGTATCGTTTCGGGGGTGCGGAAATTACAACAGGAGTTCCCGATATTTAAAGAGCGAGTGAAGCTACTCGTCGGGTTGTTCTGTACCGAGAATTTCCATTACGGTGATATAACCAGGTATCTGGAGGGAAAAGGGGTGGACTTCTCAAAGCTGATCAAGACCGACATAACGAAGGGCAAGTTCGTTGCCACAATGACGGATGGCGAGGTGAAATTCAAGGTGAAAGAACTTGAGAGCATACTGCCGAGTGGCTGTAAGGTCTGTACTGACTTCACCGCGGTCGAGAGCGATGTGAGTGTTGGCAGTGTTGGCAGCGCAAAAGGGTTCTCCACGATGGTCGTGCGACAGGAGAATGTGATCACGATATTGGATTTCATCCGTGAGAGGGGGTATGCGGATTTCGGTGATGCAGATCCGGCGCAACTTGATTATCTGATCAATCACAAGAAAGCGAGGGAGAAGAACATACCGAAATAGATAGCTGTTTCTTCTATTCTTCTTATGATCATTGGTACCCGCAGTAGTAAACTGGCACTGCAGCAGACGGATCAGGTCTGTAAGCGATTAAGCACGCAGGGCATTGAGTATGAGTTAAAGGTGGTTCGTAGTCTTGGGGATGAGCTGCCAGACCGGGCACTGTACGAGATGCCAGATAAGGGTGTGTTTGTAAAGAAGCTTGATTTACTCCTGCTGGAGCGGCAGATAGATATAGCGGTCCATTCAATGAAGGATATACCACTCGAGCGTGATGAGAGACTGGAGACCGCCGCGGTATTACCACGCGATTCGCCGTTTGATGCGCTCGTATCGCCATACCGTCTCGCGGATATGCCAGACGGTGCAGTGATAGGTACATCGAGCGTAAGGCGTAAGTACCAGATGTTGAATTATACGGTACAGAAGGGGCTGAAAATCGAGATAAGGAACATAAGAGGCAACGTTGATACGCGTCTGCGTAAGCTTGAACGAGGTGATTATGACGGTGTGATCCTCGCAGAAGCGGGACTCGAACGGTTGCAGCTCGATGTGAATTACGAACGGCTGGCACGCGACCCTTTCGTTCCTTCACCCAATCAGGGCATCATTGCCGTTGTTGCGAGACGAGATAGCGAGGAGAGTGAGATTCTGCACCGCATCGATGATCCGGGTACGAGAATCGAAGCAGAAGTGGAGAACGAGGTGTTGAAGGTAATAGGCGGTGGCTGTGCACTTCCTGTTGGCGTACATGCTTCCTGTTCGAATGCACACATCGAGTTAGCCATCTATGTGGGCTATTCCAGCAAGAGTTACATTCTGAATAAGACAATCATACCCAGAGAAGATTACCTGAGGGCTGCCCGTGAGTTTGCTATCGCGACAATAGAGCAGGGTAAGGACGGAGATGCTGCAGACAGCGAATGATCCGCAAACGATCCTGACCTCGGTCTTCAATTACCGGGCATTCAGGTCAAAGCAGAGGGAGATAATAGAGAACGTATTGGCGGGGCGGGACACACTGGCTATATTACCCACCGGTGCCGGCAAGTCGCTCTGTTTCCAGATACCCGCGTTGATCTTCGATGGCCTAACCATCGTGGTGAGCCCTCTAATCGCATTGATGAAGGATCAGGTAGATGGTCTGAGACGAAAGGGCATACATGAGGTGGCATATCTCAATTCCACGCTCGAATCTAATACGAAAGAGCGTATATACGAATTACTGCGGCAATCCCGATTGAAGATGCTGTATGTCGCGCCAGAAGCGTTTGTGGATAACAAATTGATGACGATATTCCGGGCGAGTGATATCAGTCTGATAGCGATAGATGAGGTGCATTGCATATCTGTCTGGGGTCATAACTTCAGACCCGATTATCTACGTCTGGGCAGGGTGATAAAGACATTGCATAACCCGCCCGTACTTGGTTTGACCGCGACAGCCACGAAGAAGGTGCAGGATGATATACAGGATCAGCTGGGTCTACGTTGTGATGTCTTCAAGGACAGCTTTGATCGTAAGAATCTGATATTCTCTGTTATCGAGCAGGCAGGTGAAGTAGCCAAACAGAAACTTCTGAAACAGTTGTTAGAAAATATTGATGGTTCTGCTATCGTTTACGTCAATTTCACCCGTACCGCGGAGAAGCTTGCCAGTTTTCTCGTCGATAACGGACTGAATGCTGCATATTATCACGGACAGATAGAGGATAAAGATGCGCGGAAACGCATACAGAACGAATTTATAAGCGGTAAAACGCCAATCGCAGTAGCCACAAACGCGTTTGGCATGGGTATAGATAAGGAGGATATACGTGCGATCATACATTATAACCTGCCGAAATCGATAGAGAACTATTACCAGGAAGTGGGTCGTGCGGGACGTGATGGAGAAGAGGCGTTCTGTATACTGCTCTATACTCACGCAGATGAGTTCAGGCTACGGAAGTTGATACAATCGAACACACCAACATTGAAACAGCTCAAAGCAGTCATCAAATTGCTGGAACAGGGTATCGGGCGGGTATTGTACATCAATGAGAAACGAATAGCACGTGAACTGAAGCTGAACGAGGTACGTATGCGTATAATTCTGTACCAGCTGGAGCGAAAGAATGTGATAAAGACATATTTCAGGGTGTTCAGGCATGCTATGGTGAGGCTGGTGGATGAACCGGGTGAGAAGGTGTACCAATCACCGGAAGTGACGAAGATACTGAATGATGTATATTTCAGGACGAATCACAGATGGCTGGATCTGGAAATACTGAGCAGGTCCACGGGCATATCTGTACCGGGACTGAACAATACGTTGAGGAGGATGCGAAATGCGGGCTTGATAGAGCTGACGGAGCGTGACTCCTGCACACCGGTGAAGGTATATCCCACGATAAAGAATGACGGTATGCTGGAACTGGAGCTGCTTGAGACGTTCTGGCGGCTGGAGGAGAGTGGTTTGAAGAAGATAGAGCAGGTGGTGGAATACATAAACACCAGAATGTGTAAGAGAAAGTTCATCCTGAACTATTTCGGTGAGGACTATGAAGGTAACTGCAACGCATGCAGTGTCTGTAACCCGGAGTTAGGAATAGTATAAAGTAAAGCTTTATCGTTCTCTCTACATCCCGTATCCCGGTTTGAAGCTTGCCAGCGTTTTCCTGAGCGCGCTCAAGCCCGAACTGCGCAGGAAATAGCAGGGCTTGTTACGCGATTTGCACGCCTCTTTTATCATCTGACACGCATTATGGCTGTTGATGTCTACCGGACAGACAATGATATCGTTCCTCTCCACGATCTCCTCTATCTCTTTTCGCCCCCGCATACAGTGACCACAATGATAGCAGAACATGCAACCAAAAGACTCCACAACCTCCTTGTAATTCAACTTCAGCGATTCCACGCCTCCAATATACGCAACTCTTAGCCCCTTGAGTTCATAACGACATCTCATAGCTGCCTCTTCTGGTGGTTCTGTACCGCTTCGCTCTAACCTCTTCAATCGGGCTGCTGATTCACTCCTCTGCGATTCGCGTCTCAACCGTTTAAGTTCCTCTCTCAGGATGGATATCTCTATTCTCATACTCTCCACCAGTTCCTGCGAGTGTTCACCTTTCAATGACTCTAATCGCTCGTTCAATCGCTTCTGTGATTCCAGTTCCTGTACGAGCTTAGTCTTATCGGATTTCAGTGCGTCTCGTTCCGCAATAAGCTCTGCTCTCTTGCGTTCAAGCCGTGCACACCGGTACTGTAGTTTCTCGTTCGAGTCCATTGCAGCGTTCAACGCATCTATTATCGACTCTGGTTCGCCATCAAATCTCCGTGCAAGTTCATCGTACAATCGCAGTGCACAGAACTCCTTTAGATGAAGTATACGCGTGATCCTTGCTTCAATGCCGTTGCCATTGCGTACCGCGAACCATATAAGAGCAGATAAAGGCACTTCTTTCAGTTTATCATCCCTGTTCTCGATGATGTCACATAGCTCCTCCTCGTTCAACTCTCCCAGATACTTCTTATAGGGAGCAAACTGCTTCTCCAGTAGCTGCTCTATCCGCCGGGCATGCCTGCTTTGCGTTCGACAGAGCTGTACGAGGTGCTGATGCAGCTCATACGGTGTAGCATCAGCACCCTCAAGCTTCAAATCCTTGTACACCGCTTTAAGCCGATCACCTCCATAAACCAGCCCCAGGATTCTGCAGATCGTGGAATGGCGTAACTCCCAGATCCGTCTTTTTGCTACCATTTCGCACCCCCTATGAGCCCTCATAAAGCGGATAACCATCCATAAACCAGGCACCAAGCTCATGTTTTAGCCTGAGCATCCGTTCGTCCAGCTCTGCTATATCCACATCAGCCCGTGTTAGCAGTTGCAACAGCTCTATCACCACTTTTGTCAGTTCTATCATCATATTTCACACCCCAATCTCCGTTGTTAGGCTTACCTATATCACTCTCACATGTTAGGTACATAAATAATATCGCCTAAAATTGTTCGGTTTTGGGTATTAAAGCCTAAAAATGGCTATATCTATGAGTGCGGAACGGGGATGAACCATAACACCCCGACGAATACCCGTTTTTTTAATACTCTCTTCACCGCCATCTACCATACGGTACCGTACAGCGAAAAATCTGCTGTGTTACACAATCTTTTAATATCGGCATTTTCCCATGAATGGAGTAAGAAGAAAGAGCGTTGGGGTAAGAAACACGAAGATAAGCGAGGCTTAATGCTTGATGGTATTTCTGG
>JAODGH010000053.1 GCA_025464325.1 Methanosarcinales archaeon
TCCTCCTATTTAACTTCCTTAAATCACTATCCCACGCATGAACGAAATCCAGGGAGATATACGCTTCTCCACGAGCTACAAGTTCCTCGTTGTATGCTCGCCAGTCTCGCTTATCTTTCTACATTACCCCAACGCTCTTTCTTCATATCCGGTACATAGGAAATTGCCGATATTAAAAGATTGTGCAACACAGCAGGCACACCGAATACGCTTTTATATGGAACGATACATGGAACGCCACCGCCTATTGGAAAGGATACACAGGCGACTGGCATAACATATCCATCAACGCTGTTCTGATGGCAGGACAGATATATCACTATGCCATCCGCACGGGTTCATATCCACAGATAATCCATGAACACTCGTTTAATGCAACAGGTGGCAAGATCACATGCACTAAATTTACAGATGCGAATGGGCGTGTTTACTATGACATGATGCCGGCGATCGGGCTGTATGCTTGATGTTTTCACATTTTACTGCGAATCGTGCAAAAGAGCAATATCCAGACAAATTTAATATTTCTGTACAGACCGGTTAATAAGTTAGGGAATGAAGATGGAACCTGAAAAGCTCGAATTGGACGAGATAGTAGATGCGACCGAGGATGAACTGATAGGGTATTTGAGTGAACTGGTGCGAGTGCCCACGTTCGTACCTCCGGGCGAGTATTATGAAGAGATAGTGGACTTGCTCATACCACACCTGAGAGATTCAGGCTTCCGTTGTGAGCGGATAGTGGTGCCTGAAGAGATTGTAGAACGAATGAAAGAGGATGTAGCAGGTCTGAGTGGTGAGCGTGTCAATCTCCTCGCAACCAGAGATGCGGGCAATAAGCACTCTCTGGATATATATACCCACCTGGATGTGGTTCCTGCGGGTGAGGCATGGACCACAAACCCGTACAGTACGGTACGAAGCGGCGACCGGTTATACGGACGCGGTGTTGCCGATTCCAAAGGCAGTGTCGCCGCACTTATGATGGCGCTTCGTATAATGAACGAGCATAAAATACGGTCCAGATATAATCTCCGTGTGGCATTGACCACAGACGAAGAGATCGGCGTATACTCGGGTTTATGCTACTTCGCGGATAAAGGGCTTCTACGGGGCAATTATCTTCTCTGTATGGATGGTGACAATGAGGGCGTATGCGTAGCAACCAACGGCGTGATGAACTGGGAGATAGTGGTGAATGGCAAAGCGTGCCACAGTTCCACACCTTTCCTGGGTACTAATGCGATAGAGCGGGCAAAACTTGTTATGGATGCTTTGAAACGGCTGAAAGAGCGAGTCGAACGCAGGGAGTCGAAAGCACCCTGCAGTCCTTTCATGACCCGGGTGACAGGACAGAAGCACATAAAGCCCGTATTCAACCTGACAATGATATCGGGCGGTGTGAAGGAGAACATAATACCACCGAGTTGTGTATTGCGCGGTGATCGTCGCTATATACCCGAGGAGAACGAGCAGGATGTGGTAGATGAATTTGAAAATGCTCTGGCACCATTGAAGTCTGAACTTGATTTCGAAGTGCACTGCCATCCCGGCTATCCACCGATGTACACCGATCCAGAAGAGGAGTGGGTGAAGGAGGTCCAGACAGCCGCTTCAGCAGCCTTTGGCGTTCATAAGCCGGTGACAGGTGTCCAGGGCGGTCTGGATGTCGCCTATGCGGTACAGAAGACCGGACAGCCAGTATGCGCGTTTGGCGTCGGTAGTTCGATGGAGAGCAATGCACACGGTGCAGATGAGAATATCCGAATAGAGGATTTGAAGAATTACGTTAAGTTCCTCATTATGCTGCTCCGGGACAGGTGATGAATCTGTATCGTTTCTGTTCGGGATCGGTCCGCAAACTCTTCGTTGGTGGATTGCATGGTGATGAGGGTTTATATACCGCACCGGTACTGGAAATACTGGCAGACGAAGCGGATAAAGCATCTGATGCCGATATAGTGATCGTTCCTGCCATTACTACCGGTGCACGTTACATAGGTGTGCTTTCAGAGGCGTATTACCACTCCCGGGAAGGAATGATCCTCTCAGGATTGATAAAGCGGTACAGACCACATTTCTATTTCGAACTGCACGCATATAGCGAGAAATCGTATTCTCGACTGACCAATGCTGAACGTGAGAAGATAGAAGGTGTACCGCCTTTTGTGGATCTTGGAAACAACGTCCTTATAGGCTCGATCGCACCGGTTTTGAGGAATACGTTATTCGGCACCAATGATTTCTGCATGACGATCGAACTGCCGAACTGGAAGTGTCGGGCGGTTACGGATGAGGTATTACAGATTTTAGAGCATGGACTGCAATGCATAACAAGGACCGATCTGCTGGATAAACTGAGAGGCATGTATCCCGAAGCGCTGGAGCGAGCAGAAAAGCTCTTCTCTCGATATTATCGGTCTATCGCATCCGGTCCTGAACCCTTTTAACACACGATATTTATAAAATAGTGGAAATGAGCACGGGCGAAAAGATACTGCAGGTGGCGCTGGATATGGTAGAACTGGATAGAGCGATAGGAATAGGCAGGGAATGCATAGATGGCGGTGCCGACTGGCTGGAAGCAGGCACTCCTCTGATAAAGAGCGAGGGTATGCATGCAGTAAGGACATTGCACGAGGTTTTCCCCGATACACCGATCGTAGCTGATATGAAGACAATGGACACCGGCGCGATCGAAGTGGAGATGGCGGCGAAATCCGGCGCTTCTGTTGTATCCATTCTCGGACTTGCGGATGATGCCACTATCCGTGAGGGGATAGAATCGGCACATAAGTACGGTGTTACCATCATGGTGGATATAATGAACACCATTGATCCGGTG
Source organism: Methanosarcinales archaeon (assembly GCA_025464325.1). Classification (GTDB taxonomy): domain Archaea; phylum Halobacteriota; class Syntropharchaeia; order Alkanophagales; family Methanospirareceae; genus G60ANME1. The sequence continues at coordinate 2,846 of JAODGH010000053.1, forward strand.
AAGAGGTCTGAAGAGTTACAGACGATGGGTTCTGATTATATCTGCGTCCATGTAGGCATAGATCAGCAGATGCGAGGCATTGATACTCTCAGCCTGCTGGAAAAGGTTGCTAAATCGGTTGACATCCCTTTAGCCGTTGCAGGTGGTATCGATGCGGCAACGGCGTCCGAAGCTGTGAATCTCGGCGCTGATATAATAATTGTCGGCGGCAACATAACGAGATCGGCGAATGTGAAGGCATCAACACGGAAGATAAAGCGGGCTATGACCTCTGCACATGTGTCAGAGGCGAAACGCAAAAGCAGGGAGGATGAGATATTCGAACTATTCATGCAGGTCTCTACACCGAATATATCAGATGCTATGCACCGTAAAGGTGTGCTTAAAGGTATAAAACCCGTATTTGAGGGTATAAAGCTTGTTGGTAAGGCGGTCACGGTGCAGACTTTCGAAGGCGATTGGGCAAAGCCGGTAGAAGCCACAGAGGTTGCAAAATCGGGAGATGTCATTGTCGCCTATGCCGGCTCGAAAGATGTTGCAATCTGGGGTGAACTCGCTTCATGGAGCTGTAAGCAGAAGGGTATTGCGGGTGTTGTCATTGACGGCGCGGTCAGGGATGTGAATGAGATAAAACGCATAAGATTTCCGGTATTCGCGCGATCGGTGGTACCCGATGCCGGTGAACCCAAAGGTTTTGGCGAACTAAACGCGGAGATAAAATGCGGCGGTGAATATGTACGACCCGGGGACTGGATAATAGGGGATGATAACGGGGTGGTGGTAGTACCCAAGGAACGCGCTTATGAGATAGCGAGACGGGCGAAGGAGGTATGGAAGAACGAGGAGCGGGTGCGAGAGGAGATAAAACGTGGTAAGACTCTGTCACAGGTGCTTGAGCTCTACCGGTGGGAGAAGAAATAAATTACGGCTCCCGGTAGTTACCTATACGGTATTCCGCTTTGTAAGCATCATAGATCGTATTGTTCTCGGGATTGGCATTGAGGTGGATCGCCCAGTAGCCATAACGACCCTTATCGAGTAATATCACGATCGTACGGGTATCATGTAACCCCAGAGCGTCACCGATCCGGTAGAACTTCCAGTACGGATCTATGATAGCCCAGCTGGAGAGCTTACGCCAGTTGCCACCGGTATATATCATGCCATATGCGTGTACACCCGAAGACCCCCATGCAATTGTCTTCGGTCCCAGTTCTTTATATGCCAGACGGCAGAGGTCTCGCGCATAGTGGACGCAGACCACCGAACCGGTTTTCGGCGGTTCAAGACTCGTACAGTGCTTTATCCATGCTACCACCCGACGGGGATTCTGGGGATATATCGTCTCACCGAGTATCACTGCAGGCGCTCTGGCACGTTCGATCGTATAGTTGCTCATATTCCAGACCGATATATTTGCCACCACCCGATAGCGCTGGTTCACCGGTACGCGTTCGACGAAATAATAAAAATCACGGCAATCACATTTCAGATCGGCATTAAGATCCCAGGGCACATACCCGCGATATCGCTCATTGAAGTGCGATTTCAATATGTCCAGGTCTTTCTGAGTGATATAGCCATCATTATCGAAATCCAGATCGGTCAGACCTTCTTTTCTCGTGTCCGCGATTACACTGCCCATGAACAGGTAGCATAACACCAGTACGGTTATTACCAAAACCACCGGCATTGAACTCTTAACGACCATAGACCAGTTCCCGTACTTTTGATTCTATATCCGGCGCATGCATGATCGAAGTACCCACAAGTACCGCATCTGCACCCGCATTGAACATCCTGGACGCGTCATCTTTGCTCCTTATCCCGCTCATCGCCACTACAGGCACACCTTCAGGCAATCTGCTTTTCAGTACGGGTACTATCGCCTCAAACGTGTCGAGTTTTACTTCCAGCGTTACTAAATCACGATTATTTATGCCTATGACTACAGAGTCCGCGATCTCGTTCAGATCGGGCAATCTGTCTTTCGAGACTTCATCCACCTCAATAAGGCACTCGAGCCCGAAGCAAGAAGCTTTCTTCACCAGTTCAATCATCTGCCGCTCGTTTAGAAACCGCATTATCAGCAGAATCACATCTGCACCATGTACATACGATTCCATTATCTGGAACTCATCAAATATGAAATCCTTCCTGAGCACCGGTAATGATACCGTGAGTTTTACGGTCACCAGATCAGATAATGAACCCCGAAACGCCTCATCCGTCAGTACCGATACCGCACATGCACCACCTGCTTCTATATGGCTCGCAGCAACTGCGGCGTCTATATCTATACCACCGTCACCATCGCTCAGACCTTTTCGCTTCACCTCGCCAATCACAGGCATTCTACCGGTTTCTGCCACTGCTGCTATCGCATGCCTTATGCTCCTGCGTGCCTTCAATAGCTCCATGTGCCGCTGTTTGCGCTTCAGTATATCCTCTACCGTTTCTACTGTGTATGACATGGTATTATCGCACTATTGCCCGTTGGATCCTCTATTATCAATCGCATGCTCTTTTTACCTGCCTTTATTTCTTCTATGTACTTCAGTACGTAATCCGCACGTTCCCTCTTCGCTCCTTCTACCTGTTTACGCAACATCTTCACTATACGTTCCACACGCACCAGTACCCCCTCTACGGTTGTGATGAATGATTCACCTTTTCTCGGCTCTATGTTCACACCCAATTCCGGTATCTCGATCCGTCCATAGGACGACCTGACCACCATGGCATTCAAATCTCCAGCAGAAGATACGAGTAATTCATGCCTCTTCTTGCTCCTGCCGCCCTCTAAAATCATCACATCAGACGAACGATAGCCACAGGACGGGCATGTAGTCACAAACAACATGACCTCTCCGAAATAAGGTATATTATAGGGTTTAAATTCCTGATTACTATCCGCGCCACAGACCGGGCACTTATCTCTCACTTCACTTGCCACCCACCTTCTCACGGTCTATCCGCACACCCGCAGGTGCCACTATCACCTGATCCTCACCTATACCCGCTATATCACCACCAACATCGAGCGTGGCAAGTTTGAGATCCTTTATCGCCTTCTCTATCAGCACCTTGTCATGTTTCGCCAGTGAAATGTCCACAATGAGGAGATTACCGGCATAGATCTCCTTTTTCAAAGCAGGAATATCAAACAACCCCGTTAAATCGGCGGTCTTCACATACATCTTCACCTCTTCCTGCTCGTCCAGACCTTCCTCGTATTCCTCTATATCCAGGTCGAGGTCCAGATAATCGTCCTCCTCTTCTTCCCTGCGCGGGAATAACTTCCCCAGACCTTCTCTCAAGCCCATTCGTACCTCACCATCCTTAATATCTCTTTTTTATAGATATAATTTTTTCTTTGATTATTCTTTCCGCGGACTTCTCTTCTTTGCAAATAGAGAGGGCAGATGGATCGCATAAGTGCCATTCTGTTTCAAGCCCATGACTATCTCTTTCTTGCCCATAAGTGCGCTCAGATTGAGCTCATAAACACCCGTACCGATAATCCTCAGGCTCTCTATTCGCTCATCCGGACTTATGTCCTCATCACATTCTTCTATCTTCAGCCGGTCTACCAGCTCTGTAGCATCCAGGTCTGTACCATCCCTTATGTAGAGGAACAGCTTACCTCCGCATTCTGGACAGCCATTGAGCATCTCGCGGGTGATATGATCGAACTTCTTACCGCATCTCAAACATTTGTGCATTGTCTTACTTCTTCCTTCTTCTATCTATTTATGTCGTGGAGATAATAGCACTTATAAGGTCTTTATCCTTCTTTATCGTCCGCATCTTCGCCGCAGGTCCAATAACAGTGAGTCGGGTCCTCTTCCTCAGGTTCAATAAGCTCCTCTTCACTGGATACCCGCTTATCTCGATGCCCGGGAAATTATCATCCACCTCCATCATTGTGAGCTCTATCAATTTCATCTGCTCTTCTGCCGTCAATCCGCCCTCAAGAACCACTATGTTGCCAGATTTAACATCGTCCAGTATAAACCTCAACTTCTCCATTGAGCCCATAGATTCTATCTTGTCCCGCGACACCAGGTTCATCTCTATCCCCATTCGATATTCCCCGCCTCCTTCTGCGTCTTTACCCGAAGACTCTCGCCATTTCTGCATATAGCGCCTCCATATTATCGCCCTTCAATGCCGATACAGGCACCACACGATGCTGTGGGAACGCGTTCTTTATACGCTGAGGTGCGGCATCGGGCAGATCGATCTTGTTCGCCGCGATGATGATGGGTATACCTCTCGCCTCCATATTACCTATTATGACGACATTCGTCTGTGTATAAGGATCTTCGGTAGCATCCATAAGTAAAATAACGCCATCTATATCATCCAGCCACTTGATCGCTTCTATAACGCCCTCTGTCGCCTCTTTCGCACGGCGCTTCGCCTCGTCTTCATCCATACCATAAGCCATAAAATCACGGAAATCTATCTTCGTCGCCAGACCCGGCGTATCTACCACATCTAACATTAACTTTGCTCTGTTCACTTTTGGTGATGAACTGTGACCTTTATCGCCATTATAGAGCCTTCGCTTAATGTCTATGAAAACCCCTGCACGTCTCACCACGCGTCTCGTTTCATGCGGTATCTCGGTAGATATACCCACGTCCTCGTTCTCATCCACGAAAGTGTGTATTATCCGATTTGCAAGAGTGGTTTTGCCCGCATTTGGCGGTCCATAAATGCCGATCTTTACCGCTCTCTTCTTGAACAGGAGAGTTAATATCAGTCGCGATAGAACTCCCTTCACCCTCTTCCTTGTGCTCATCTCCGCTAATTAAACACAAAGTGCTTAAATTTAATAAAACCTTACTCCTTCATAAATAATAAATGACATCCATAATGGCAGGTTCGGAGCAGTAGGAATTGGCTGAGATAGAAGATAGTACAGGGGAGGAAGTAATAAGAGTACGTATACCGCAGCGAAACAAGAGGGAGGTGCTGGCTATTGTTGAGAAGATGCTGGGTGGCAGGAGAGTAATAGTCCAGTGTGAGGATGGTGTGGAACGAATGGCGCGAATACCGGGTAGATTAAAGCGGAAACAGTGGATTAATGTCGGTGATGTGGTGATTATCGTTCCATGGGAGTTCCAGGACGAAAAAGCGGACCTCATTCATAGATATACAAGACCGCAAGCAGAATGGTTAAGAAGGAAGGGTTATTTGAAGTAGAGAAATGGCTGGAGCGAGAAGAGCGACCGTTACCGAAGGGTAAGAAACGGAAGAAGGATTATCGCGAGCTCAAAACGGAGGGGTACGTCTTTGAGCATACCACGCTCGAAACGCTGTATAAATTCGCGAAGAAGGGCATAATAAAGGCGCTTGGTGGACCGATAAGCAGGGGTAAAGAAGCGATTGTATTCCACGCGCTGGGTGATGCCGACAGGGAGCTGGCTATAAAGATATATAAAGTTAGCACATCTAACTTCAATGCCATGCTCGATTACATAATCGGTGATCCGAGGTTCACACAGATAAAGAAGGATCGACGTAGTGTGGTATTCACGTGGGCGCGTAAGGAACTGAAGAACCTGAAACGCGCATTTAATGCCGGTGTTTCCGTACCCAGACCGATAGCATGCATTAATAATGTGCTGATAATGGAATTTGTGGGTAAGGACGGTATAGCTGCACCGAGATTGCGTGACATACCGCCAGAGGTGCTGACACGCGATTTTGAGCTTGAAGAACTGCTTAAACGTATAATCACCAATTTGAAGGTATTATATACTAATGCTGGTCTGGTCCATGCGGACCTCAGTGAGTTCAATATACTGATGCAGGGCTATACCGGTGTAGAGGGGGAACTAAAACCCGTACTGATAGATCTGGGACAGGCTCTGCTCCTGGACCATCCAAATGCTGAGGCTTTCCTCAGACGCGATGTCGAGAATATCGTCTTATTCTTCAACCGACTTGGTTTAAAATGTTCGGAAGAGGAGATAATCAGGGAGATAAAAAATGGCGATAACGCAGTATCTCCGGATACCGCAGGATAGGATTGGGGTGCTTATCGGGCATAACGGTGCAGTGAAAGAGGAGCTTGAGCGGCTATCCGCGAGCAAGATAAGCGTGGACAGCGAAGAGGGGGAGGTATGTATAGAAGGGTTGGAGGGTGAAGACCCCACCAGGACATTGAGGGTTGTAGATGTGGTTAGAGCGATAGGTCGCGGATTCTCTCCCGAGAAGGCGATCGCACTGCTCGAGGACGATTCTCTGATCTTCGATGTCATTTCGCTTGCACATCTCTCGCCAAAGACATTGAAACGGATGAAGGGGCGTATAATAGGGCATAAGGGTAAGACCCGACGCGTGATAGAGACACTTACGGGCGTGAAAATGTCTGTATATGGTAAGACCGTAAGCCTGATAGGCTATCCTGAGCAGATAAAAGTGGCGCGTGAGGCTATCGAGATGCTGTTGCGCGGTACTCCGCATAGCGCCGTGTATGCATTTATGGAGCGTAAAAGAGAGACACTGGAACCTGAATGGTAGAAGATGCGCGGTATGAGGAAGAGCGGCAACGAATGGTCGACCAGCTGAGGCGGCTGGGGGTACGTAAAGAGGTGCTGGAAGCGATGAAACGGGTGAAGAGACATATGTTTGTGCCTCCAGAGATGCGAGACCAGGCATACGGCGATTATCCATTGCCCATTGGCGGAGGGCAGACGATAAGTGCGCCGCATATGGTAGCGATGATGTGCGATTATCTTGATCTGAAGGAGGGGCATAAAGTGCTCGAGATCGGTGCCGGCTCAGGGTATCATGCCGCCGTTATCGCTGAGCTGGTCGGTAAAGATGGCTGTGTCTACACCGTGGAGCGATTGCCATCGCTTGTTGAGTATTCAAGGCGGAATCTGCGAGCAGCAGGTTACACGAATGTCATGGTGGTGCAGGGTGATGGCTCGCTCGGATTGCCGGAACATGCACCATTTGACAGGATATGTGTGACCTGTGCGGCACCGGATGTACCGCCACCGTTGCTTGAACAGTTGAAGCGGGATGGAAAGATGGTGATACCGATCGGACGGTACATACAGGTTTTGTACCTGGTGGAGAAGAAGAACGGGATAGAGAAGCGCAGTAAAAGCGAGGTCGTATTTGTACCGCTGATTGGTAGATTTGGGTTCAGATAAGATGAGCGAAGTGATGATATCACCTGCAAGTGGCAGGGTGATGGGAATTACTGAAGGTGGGGATAGGACCGTATCTATATTCATGCAGCTTTATAACTCGCATATCACTGTCGCACCACTGGATGGCGTGGTACGGCGTATAATACCCGAACGGGGTAAATTCAAACCCGCATTCATGCGAAGCAGTGATTTCAATACGCGTAATACTATCGAACTGGCTACTGAATATGGCACTGTCCGGGTGGTTCAGATAGCGGGATTCTTCACTCGTAAGATAATATGCCAGGTACAAGAAGGACAGAAGATACGCAAAGGCGAACAGATGGGCAAGATATGTTTTGGCTCACGTGTGGATGTGAGCATACCGGAAGACTTTGAGCTGTGCGTGAGCGGTGGCACCAGAGTGAGATGCAGGAAAACGGTGATCGCAATATTGCAATAGCCATCTTCACGTTGTATGAATTTCCATGTTGCAGAACGAAATCAGAATATGTAGCATTAAAATCTGTTCCTCTCTGTTTTAACGGTCCAGACAATGCTTCAAACCAAAAAAGAAAAAACTTTTAAAAAACGCGGTTTAAAGTAAACAATATGAGAATCAAATTCAATGGTGAAGAGCAGGATATCGAAAGTAAGAGGTTAGGAGATATCATAGAAGAACTTCAGGGTCCTTACAGGCAGGGTTGCGTGGTGGCGGTAGTTTCAGAGAAGGAGGAACGGGAATTAAAGAATGAGTTTGATGTGAAGACCGAGCGTGGGTATGCGAGAATAAAGATAATAAGGGAGGGGGAGGGGACAGATAGCCCCGCTTTGTCCTTATTTCTCAGCGAATATAAGAAATTCAATGGTGGTGTGATAGCATGGAAGACCGATAATGTGACTGCTATTGGACCAATACAGACCGATCTGAGCGTGGATCGGAACGAGCATACGTATAAGAGATGGGATGTCTTTCTCGGTTTCGGTGGCTTCGATCCCAGGATGTGTTACCTGATGATAAGTAAACGCGATCATACGGCTGCTTATGGCACAGCCGAGGATGCTGTTATAGGCAGGTTAACTCGTGGACGTACTATAATTACCCGTTTAAGTGAAGGTGACCGGATAGGGGAGATACACCCGATTGTAACGAAAGCGGAACGAGTAGGATTCGTCACTACTGATATGAATACAGAGATAGAGGAGGGGCAGGAGGTATTCACCTTCGCGAAGATAAGATTATTCAAGGAAGCGGCTATGTCGAGTGAGCATTTTTTCTCTCTCACGTACGGTGGTGCCATCCATATTGATGATTTTACGAATACGTACGTGGCATCGGAATCACTGAAAGGGCTCAGTTTACCGCAAGAGAACCTCGCATACAGGTCTAAGTATCATTTAACAGCACGAAATTCGGGTACAGAACGCGGTAAGGTGTACATATACAAGGATAGCAGATTACCGAACCCCGCACATAACGTTTTCGGCGTGGTGGTTCAGGGCGGGGACCTGTTTGAATACGCACAGCAGGGAGATACGATACTCATAGAGACCGAGCCGAAATGGATGATGGTGGTGGGAAAGACACAGAAAGAAGCGGAAGCGTTCTTTGCCGCGGAGAATATCGAGCAGGTTCGTGAGGGGAATTGCGATGATGATGCGATTGTGGTGGATCAGAAGCCAGAGCTGACCATGGAGATCATTGATAGAGGCACGGTGAGAACCGTGGGCGTGGAGGCTAAGGACGTATACGAGGTGAAATTATTCTATGATAAGGCGCCCAGGACGGTATGGTATTTCAAGAAGCTCACAGGGTTGATCAATCGTCCAATAGGGCATTTAAGGGTTCATTTTGCGATACCAGGTATGATGGTGCTCTTTGAAGGCAATGCCGACGAAGCAGGTACACTGGTGCCCGAGAACCTGCCGAAGGACCGGGTGGAGAAGGGCGTTCTGGGTGTTACGAACATGTCAAGATCAAACAAAGGACTCATGGGTATTCGGCTGGAGGACAGTGACAAATATGGTCCAACCGGGGAAAGTTTTGACGGTGCCAATCTCGTACTCGCATTCTCGCCACTGACACCTTCTACACTGGAACGACTCAACCGGCTGAAGGAGGGCGATGTTATCTATGTGAAGGAACGGGGGAAGTTACAGTAGCACCGCCCACCAGTATCTTCTTCACCCGTACGTGGGGTGCATATTCGGAAACCGGCACTTCCTGTCCCTCTTTACCGCAGAAACCGATAGACCCTCTGCTTTTGGTCTTACCCAGAGCGTCTATGTTCTTCAACACATCCAGTGTGTGTCCTGATAGCGATATGTTCTTCAATCGCTTTGTAAGCTCACCGTTTTCTATCAGGAACGCCTCCTCCGCACTGAACTGGAACTCACCCCTTACCGTATCTACCTGTCCACCGCGCATACCCATAGCGTAAATACCGTATGAGATATCCTCCCGCATCTCCTCAAATTCACTATCCCCTGGCTCGATTATCGTATTGCTCATTCTTACCAGAGGGATCTCAGAATAATTCGCCGCACGTGCGTTTGAAGTCGGTACGGCATCCAATCGACCAGCGGTCTCACGAGTATGCAGAAACGATACGAGCACACCATCCTTTATCACTTCTGTCCGGTGTGCACGGACACCTTCGTCATCGTACCTGTAATAGCCATGTGAGTTCTCTATGGTCGGATCGTCTGCAATTGTGAGCCCCTCATACGCTATCTCCTCACCCAGCCTGCCCCTTAATATGGACTCGCCATAGAGCACATGATCCGCTTCTGCGGCATGACCAAGCGCTTCATGCATGAACACACCGGTGAGTTTCGGGTCCATGATGACACAGAATTCACCGGCAGGCGGTAGTTCCGCATCAAGCAGTCGGATAGCTTTATCTGCGGCTTTTACCGCTATGGTCTCGGGATTCGCCTCTTTCAGCACTTCAAAGCCACCAACTGCGCCCGTACTCTCCCTGCCTTCCTGTAAAGTGTTATCGCGTTTCGCAACCGCATGCACACGCATGAAGACCGATGGTAAGGTCTCTTCGATGTAGCTGCCTTCTGAGTTCGCGTATATACGTTCCTCATAACCATCGACATAGGATATGGTGATCCCTTTTATCAGTTTTGAATATTCTTTTGCCGCTCTGTACGCCGCCTTTACCATATCTTTCTTCTCTCCTATGCTGACCCCGGCGGGATTGATACGAGGATTCAGCCGGAAATGCTCGGTTACTGCCGGAGTATCTGCAAGGGTTATCGGCTCAGTTCGTTTCTCATGCAATGACAGTGCTCGTCCGATCTTGAGCGTGTCTTCAAATAGAGCTTTCAGGTCGGATAGTTCGTTCGATGAGGAGAACCCCCAGGAATTGCTGTACAGTACACGAACGCCAGCACCATGATCGATACCATAACTCATCTCGCGGAATATGCCGTCTTTAAGCTCGATAACCGTTGCATAGCTACGTTCCAGCCGAATATCCGCGTATCTGGCACCTTCGGACAACACGAAATCCAGTGCTCTTCTTATCTCCTCCTCTTCCACCATATTCATAAGAGAATGCTCTGAAAGAACAAAACTTTTTTTTCGGGTGCGTAAGAACCTTAACCTATGGGCACGAACATAGGTGAGATATTAGAGCTGAGGGCGACCGGTCTGGCTGCACTTTCTGGGAAGATCATCGCGGTTGATGCCTACAACATGCTCTATCAATTCCTGAGCATAATCCGCCAGCCGGATGGAACGCCATTGAAGGATTCCTCTGGCAGGGTCACCTCGCATCTCTCGGGCTTGATATACCGTACGACAAATTTGATGGCGAAGGGTATGAAACTGGTATTCGTATTCGATGGCAAACCTTCGATATTGAAACGAGAGGTTATAAGAGCGCGAGCGGAACGGCGTGCAGAAGCGAAACGGCGGTGGACGGAGGCGGAAGTGCCTGAAGAAGCATTAAAATACGCGAAAGCATCTGCGAGAATCGAGCCCGGTATGGTGGAAGAAGCGAAGGAGCTACTGGGCTATCTTGGCATACCCTGCGTACAGGCGCCATCAGAAGGTGAAGCGCAGGCGGCATTTATGGTACAGAGGGGCGATGCCGAGATCGTAGCAACCCAGGATTACGATTCCCTGCTATTCGGTGCACCCGTAATGGTGAGGAACCTCAGTGCACCACGAAGGGGAGTAAAGCCGGAGATTGCAGTACTTGAAGAAGTAATAAAAACCTTAGGTATAACGCGGGAGGAACTCGTGGAGATTGCAATACTTGTTGGAACGGATTTCAATCCGGGTGTAAAGGGCATAGGTGCCAGGAGGGCATTGAAACTCATCAAAAAATACCATAGCATCGATAACCTGATAGCAGAATCGGTAATAGATGCAGATGCCGGCATAGAGAACTACGAGCTCATTCGTGATATGTTCCTCCATCCCGAGGTTGATTCAACCTACGAACTGAAGTGGCGAGAGCCAGACGAAGCGAAAATAAAGGAGTTCCTTTGTGAGCGTCACGATTTCTCGGAAGAGAGAGTGAATAAAGCGCTCGAACGAATAAAGAACCACAAAAAGATCCAACAACTGAGTATAGAGCACTGGTTATAGCCGTATACCATAGAGCAGGCTAAAATTCCTCATCCAGACCAAACTCAGCTTCTACCTCTTTCTCCAGATTATCGGGTGCTGAACCACCCAGAGCCTCTTCTATAAGCTCTCTTACCGCATTCCAGGTACCAAGTGCTTTCTCTCTATCAAACGGGAAATTGAAGGACTTTCTTGCCCAGTCACTCTCTACTATTCTGCCGCCTTCCATACGCCGTACCCAGTGCTGCTCTATTGAAATGAACTTCCCGTAATTACCCTCCTTTATTAGACATCTCCATACTTTCCTCGGACTTCCATCCTCACTTCTCATTATCACCCTGTACCCGACATCTTTCAGAGTTCTTATACTTGGTTTTATCTCACTCATATTATTCCACCTATACTTCTACCGCTCAGTATTAATTATTGTCTTGATAAATAAAAAGCATGTATGCGGGTAATTTTTAATACAACCGGAACAGCCGTATTTGTACGGTGAAACCGTTTTACTCTTCTTTCGGGTCGCTACTCTTTAATATCATGGTCATATTCTGCTCTCTGTTTATTATCCGCTCATATTTGCCCCTTATGTGTGGTTTTATCTTATCCAGCTCCCATACCCCGGACATTATCTCCGCTATCAACTCCCCGTTATCGAATATACGTACGACCCCGTCACTCTCCGATACAACGATCGCAATAGCGTTCGTATCACGAGATATCGATGCCGCAGCCATGTGCCTGCTACCAAAGCCAAGGGGCAGGTTGATATTACGATAGCTTGCTTCTATGTACCGTGCTGCAGACAGTACATAACCATCCGCACTGATAATGAAAGCACCATCGAGCTTCGCGAGCTCCTTTATCGTACCCTGAACATTTGCGTTTCTTATATCCTTCGCCTCTTTTGGATGACCCGCCAGGGGATCGAGAATGAGCGGTATGGATTTCTTCAGTACCTGTTCCTCATCACCAACCACAAACAGAGCACCCCGTCGTCTTTGATCCTGGCTCTGTCTCGCTATACTGACTGCGATCTCAACCACCGTCTCCAGAACTTCGGGTATGCAATTAGCCTTTGTTCTACAAATTCGTTCTGCCATTCTTATAATTTAAATTATATCTTTTTAACTTTATAAATCCATAAACAGATGCAGGAAGCCTTTGCAAGTGCTTATTCGCCATCACACATAACCGGTATCTTTATCATCTGTGATAATGCGAATCCACTGTATAAGGGCTCCATTGGCTGTGGTATCGTACTGGAGTCTGGCTGTAAGACCGAAGTATCGATCGATGATGCAAAACCCGGGATCGAGATAAACGGTAAGAAGGTGAAAGATGCAGGGACATCGGAGTATGTACTCCAGTGTATGGTGGATAAAAGTAGAATCAAGAACAAAAGCGAATTTGTTGCCCGGCTACGGGTATCAACCCGATTTGAGGTGCCGGTTGGCTGCGGATTCGGAGCGAGCGGTGCCGGAGCACTCAGCACAGCACTGGCGTTGAACTCACTTCTGTCAACCAATATGACTATGAATGAAGTGGCACAGATAGCGCATCAGGCAGAAGTGGTCAACAGTACCGGTCTGGGCGATGTGGTAGCGGAAGCTTACGGTGGTGGTATCGTGCTAAGGAAGCGACCAGGACCGCCGGGTATTGGTATGGTCGATTCTATTTTAGCACCGTGTGTGACGAAGATCAGTTACGTCACCTTCGGTAAGAAGTCAACGGCGAATATCCTGCAGGAGAAATCGTACATAAGAAGAATAAACGAAGCGGGTAGAGTCGCAATGAAAGAGCTATTGAAGAAACCGGAACCCGGGATGTTCATGCGAGTAGCGCGCGATTTCTCGTTGAAATGCGAATTGATGTGCGAGCGATGCCGTGATGCGATAGAAGCAGTAGCGGCAGAAGGTAAAATCGCCAGTGTTGCTATGCTCGGCGATACCGTATTTGTACTCGGGGATAGCGAAGCATTAGCGGAATTCGGCGAAGTGAAAACGAGCAGGATATCGCATTGTGGCGCCTGGATCATCTAAAGCCCGGTTCTTTCACCTCTCTTACCATATTATAAGCACAGATCAGATAATAAATTATCCAGCCTTTGAACCTGCCCCACCGTTCGGTGAATTTTCTGACGACATCTCCAGATTGGAGTTCTCCATCAAAGTAGAAATATGAAACCGCCTTCCTTGCTCCGAGATCGTCTGGAACGCAGAGGTCCATTCTGCCCAATGTCGTAATAAGGATCATTTCGGCGGTCCACCTTCCAATTCCATTGAATTTCATCAATTCTTCAATCGCTCTCTCGTTGTCCAGTCCTTTGATACTCCCCAGATCGTATCCACTGGCAACTTCTGATGTAAATGCTTTGATGTAGCGGGATTTCTGACGGGATAACTTACACGCCCTCAAATCTTCTATCACCCTGATCGCACCCTCAAATATGCTCGTGCCGATTCCTGGTGGTCTTAATCCATAGAGTTCATTCTTTATCCTGCGAAGTGTATCCTCCCTATCCATAAATTTATATAATCCGCTGAGATCTTCCCTCAACCTGAAAATGTCCGTGAGCTTATCTGTTATATCGCGTTTCGCCTCTGCGTTGAGTTCGGCGAATATATCAACCCTCAGCTCTGGCTGTTCTATCGTACCGGTAGCGGTGACTGCCACGGGAACCAGCTTATTCCCGATTCTGAATGCGCGGCTCCATATGCCATCTTTAAATATTTCGGGCTGTGGCTCTTTTGATGAATAATAAAACCGCCATTGCAAATCAAAATTGTATGGTGCCGCCGCCATGAGCTCAAGCGAAGTTTTTACCATATTTAACCACCAATTAAAAAATTTTAATTTCCTTTTACTTTTTGTCGGGGCGACCCATCTGGCACGGTGAAATCGCGTTTTCCAACCTCGCAGTATCCCCTGATAGGGCATTCTCCACATCCGGGATTCCGTGCCCTGCAAACCCGTCTCCCAAACTCTCATACCCATCTCTTTCATCCGTCAGCCCCGGTCTTTTCATTATCCCGAATCACATTTTTCCAGTACGTTCGTTGAGACAAGATTATGCCAGCCAATGTCTCGAATGTTGTGTACCTTCCCCACCATCACTCGTTGATCTCATATCGCTCCGAGAGAACTTTCATCATCTGGCAGCACTCGCCCCACAGATGTATCTCATCTTGCATTGTGAACATCCCGTTTTCCTCCCAAATTGGTTCATCGCCATTATCACCAGGAAACCCGTCAGACTTATTCCGCCGGATATTAAAAAATCCCCGTACATGAACATGGCAAGTGGTATGGCAATAACTGGAATAATAGTCAATAAGCCCCAGGTTACACCCGCCAGTTTCAGTCCAATCTCATAATTACCGGATTTGTATCTGAACAAACACGAACTCAATTTGCCCCATCCTGAGCCGCACCATTTGTCGTAATAATAGCATTGCGTACACAGGTGTTTTCTCAAAACGAACCCCAGCATGACCAGAGCAAACAGCAGATAGCCGATGGAAACTACGGGTAAGCCCGCGAATTTCAATGCTGACATGCCGTAAGCGGCGAATCCAAACCAGAGCAATAGCAAAACGTTAGTTAAGACCACCGTTGCCTTCGGGTAGTTTTCGAGCCCCTCTTCATATATTTTTGACTTTTCCATAATTATAATTTATACCCCTCTTTTTTGTTTTCCATATAATATGCTGTGTCACACAACCCTTTAATATCGGCATTTCCCTATGTACCGGATATGAAGAAAGAGCG
>JAODGH010000055.1 GCA_025464325.1 Methanosarcinales archaeon
ATGCTCTTCTCTACCATGCTTAGTGGATAAGTGAATCCCCCTTCTTAAACCTTATGCTTTCGTCGCTGTTCATCTTCTCCTCATCGTACAGCCTTCTGGCAAATCGCCTGTTTAATTATTGGTATCTATCGTAATAACCATCTTTTTCGCCTACTTGAAGGCGGTGGCGGCAGGGTATGCAATACCTTACGCTTGTACGGTGGCTGCTGTTTCTTCTTACCGCTCGCATTTATCAACACAGCGATGAGGACGATAGCTACGATTGCGGCAGCTATACCTACCACAGTTCCGAACCCGGGCTGCTGGTAAAGTGCCGATGAGGTGTTAACGGCAACACTCTTATTGCCACTGTTCGTGATTCGTCCCGCGGTTGCGTTACGATTGATAGCGGTGGCTGCCGGTGTACTTGAAACATGTGGTGCTGGTGTTACAGTAGCGGCTGCTGCTGCCGGTGTGATTCTGAACGTCTTCGAATCCTGATGCCCTGCATCGTCCTCCGCAACGACCGTGTAACTACCCACCTTCGCTCCTTCGGTCTTGAACGTAGCTTCGAACTCGTTATAAAGCATATTCGCGTTCTCTTTTACCCTGACTATCTGCGGGCGTAGATTCACCGGTCCCTCTACCGTTATCACAATCGTCTTATCATTATTACGATTTGTCACACCTTTAACTTTCAGTTCGGAACCAGGAGCTACGTCTTTGATATCATTGAGCTTTAAAAATGGCTTCTCTACTATTATCTTCTTTATCACCATGAGGTCATCACTGCCAGCCTGGTCCACCGTTCTATCCTTCAGTGTATCAAGTATCTGATCCTGAGTTTTTATCCTCGGGTCAGTTGCGTAATCGTATGTTAACACTTTGATCAAATCCGATGTACCTGTATTCGTACCCCATACATGGTCATGTCCGTAGTTCAGTACCACCACCAGGTATGTACCAGTATCGGCATCCTGCGGGACCATTATGTCGTCGGTTTCAAACGTGCCGCCCGTCACCTCACGTGTGATATATGTGAGTCCCGGTGCATCCAGCTTACCGCCGGTTTCATCAAAGATACTAAACGGATCGAGTCCATGCCCGTTACCACCTCTTGGTGCTATTATTAATATGTCCACACGGTCTCTCCCTTCTGCTTTGCCTGATATCCTGAAAGTATCACCTTTTGCCACGAAGTCATGATCCAGCTCGACCGTTAAACCTTCCTGCACGAGTACTATTATCACAGAATCATCAGGAGGGTCCTTAGCGGGATCAGAAGACGGTAGAACCCATACATCCACCCTGTATTTGCCGGGGGTCAATCCACTGGTATCCCACTTCTCCGAACAGCTGAATTCCTTATTATACCTTGCATTTCCCGTTATCTTGGACAGAGGTACTTCTCTGTATACTTTATCACCGGCTTTTATCGTAACTCGCTTACCACCATATGTCATACCTTTGATCGCAAGCTTCTCCCCTATCACGTAAATACCCTCCTTCGGCTCGGTCAACCTGGCTAATGGTGGCTTGATCTTTACCGTTACCGTTGCTTTGGTACCTGCGAATGGTTCCGTCGCCGTGATCTCATACGTACCGGTATCATTGAACAGTGCTTTCACAGTAAACGTACCCGTATCGCTCGATTCGCCCGAAATCCGGTGTACTCCGTTCTCAAATAAACTGCCTTCTGTCAACTCTGTGAACATTACATCTCTTTCAATCCCGTGCGTCACCTCAAGGGTGATATTGGTATGTGGCATTGTATGTACACGCAGTTCTATCGGTTCAGAAACGCCTCTCGCGGTTGGTTTTGCTTCTATCCTTGCCACACCACTCTCTCGCACCTCAAAACTAACGGTTTTACCCGGAACATCGAGTCCATTATTTGTATCGGGATCGGGCTCTATGTGTATGTGGTACTCACCGGTATCGAGACCGGAGGTATCTATATTAAGAGAAACATTGCCATTACTATCAACGCATATACCAGACAGCGAGACACCATTAACTCTGTCCAATTGAATACCATCGGGATTTTCGAGCTTAAGGTTTATTTTGTTGGGCAATGAGCCTTTTGTTAGATTTAGATTGATTAGATTTAGATTGGTTGTTGCTTCTATCGTTATCTCTTTGCCCCGTTGTATCCATCCAAAATCTTCTCCGTTTACTTTCGTCTTTAACGACAGTGAGGGTGATACGAAATATACATATATAGTCTTACCGTTGCCCACAACCCGGTACTTACCCTCCACCAGCTTATCCTTTACTTTGCTCGATGTCGTATCAAATGGGGTGGTAAAGGGAATGTTTATGTTACTATTCCTCCATGTGCTTTCCATCGCTCCATGGGGTATCACATTACCGTCTTTGTCAACGAACTTGAGATTCGTCTCACCGATGATTGCCGTGCCATTGTCACCGATAGCTCTTCCCGTATCAGGGCTGACACCCGCATTTGCGGGTAGTATCACCATAATAGCCGCAATCATCATTAATAGCGCCAGAGAAGCTGCAAACAACCTCGTCCGCATTTAGTATCACTGCATATAGGTATTGCGTGAGCATATAAAAGCTTTACCTAAAAGCTTTACCAATTGGATCATTAAATCTGCCACAGTGAGAATGAACGACCGTGAATTTATGTTGGGAGGGCAAAGGAGCCGGGATTTCCATCCTGTGTGAGCTGACAGTAATTTCTGACTGGCATTCGCGGTGAACCCAAAAATAACACGATAGGTATATGCCCTTCAATGTAATAATATGATGAATAGTTTAACCGGCTGGACCAAAACGTTTAACGACGCGATGATATGTTCGGTGTTGCCTCAATCGACATGTGGAATGAAGCCAAATGCGCAAAAACCTTTTTATAGATATAAACTTCAAATATATTTAAAATAATGGAGGCGACTGGCACGAATATGAGCATAAGTGTGAAAGTAATAGGGACGGATCCGCCATGCCCGCGATGTCACCGGACTTTTGTTGTGGGTACGAAAGAGGCGGAGCGGTATGGTAGATGTGTATCTTTAAGACAGTTTGCAGAACTCGTTGGTGAACCGATGCCGGATATAAGCGAGGAATTGGACAGAAAAGCGAAGCCACTACTCGAACGACATCCGGACAGCGGTTTGATTTTATCGCCCGCAGTGGTAATAAACGATAGATTGAAGTTCTTCGGGCAGGTACCTGATAAGGGTGAACTGCGAGAAGCGCTTAGAGAGGCAATGAACGAGGGGGGTGATGCCGATTAACTTTTTGACTGCGGCGATCGTGCTCTTGATCACCGGACTCGGTGTGGGATTCGCGAGCGGACTTCTGGGGGTTGGTGGTTGCTTTATTATGATCCCTGTTCAGGTCTGGGCATATACCGCTCTTGACCTGACAATGAGCCTCCATAACGCTGTCCTCATCGCTTTTGGTACGAATCTCGCGGTCGTGATACCCACTGCGGCAAGTGGCGCTTACGGGCATACGAAACGAGGTGCGGTAATGTGGAAAGCTGCGGTGGTACTTGGCGTTACGGGTGCGATAGGTGCATTTATAGGCTCTAAAATCGCTTCACTATTGCCGGGTTCGGTTCTGAGCATAGCTTTTGGCACTGCGATAATCGCCGGTGCGGTCAGAATGCTCACTGCGAAACCGCCGGAAGTAACGGGCAAGAAACCCGTGGAGAACCCATTGATATGGGCTGCGTGGGGATTCCCGCTCGGTATCGTCACGGGTATCATCGGTATAGGTGGCGGTGTGCTCATGGTACCAGTAATGGTGGTTGCGCTGTCCTTCGGAATACATCTTGCGGTTGGTACTTCCACGGCACTGATGATATTTACAGCGTTGGGTGGTCTTTTGGGCTATATCTACAACGGGCTGAAATCCGGTATGCCATACGTCTCATCAGTTGGGCACCTGCTGGGTTACTGGAACCTTGAATCATGGATTCTGCTCGCATCAACGAGCGTGCTGATGGCGCAGGTGGGCGTAAGAACCGCGCATAAACTGCCCGCAAAGCAGTTACGATACGTGTTCATCCTCGTGATGCTATACATGGGATACGTGATGATAAAGAAGGGTCTGGGGATAAGCCTGCCGATTTAGGGGGGTAAATGCCTGTTAAACATATAGAGATAGCACAGATAATGCCCTGTATCGCAGATTCAGCGAAGATAAGGGTGATTGCAAAGGCGGACTGCGAACTGGGAGACGTCTTGCCTTATCTCGACAGGGTGATACCAACCGCACTATATTCAGAGCGAGGGGGATTCCTGACATACAAGCGTGGGCTGAGCATCATCACTCTGCACGCATCGGGCGAGATAGCGATGACGCAGATAAGGGACCGGGCAGAAGCTGCGAAGATACTGGATGAGATAAAAGCCAAAATCAACGATACATGGGCGCGCAGGGAGGAAATAGACCTGAGCGAGGTAAAAGAGCGAATTCAGCTGGGTCCGCTGGATTTATATACTTATCTTCCAAAGACGAACTGTGGTGAATGTGGTGAGAAGACCTGCATGGCGTTCGCTATGAAGGTTCTCAATGAAGGTAAGAAACTAAGTGATTGCACTGTCCTCGCAGAGGATAAATACAGAGGCGCGCGGGATACGCTGGTCTCTCTACTCGAATCTGCGGGATACGAGGTGTAAGAGCGCAAATAAGGGGGTGCTGAACTGAAATACCGGGCAAAAAGATAATCCTTATCGGCGTTGCTCTCCTCGTGATGACGGTCGCGCTGGCATATCCCTTTTACCATGCGCCGCCGTCATCACCGTGTGAGGTGACAGCATCGGAAATCGCACCTGACAGGATCATTGGCATGGATAAAATAGTGGTAGCCAGTGGTGAGAAGGCATTACAGCTTGTAAAACAATCACACGCCGGGAGTATCGAACATGTTAAGGATGTGGCAATCCTGCATTACATGAAGGGAGGCGGGAAATACCTGACGCTATGGCTAACCATATATCCAGACGCTACTATTGCGAAGAACGAAACAGAGAAGATGGCAGAGGGCATGCGGAACTGGGGTGGCAGTTGGGCATCCAATTTGAGGGAGGTTACAATATCCGATAAAAAAGTGTATAGAACCTCGTCAGATAACGTATCGCACTATTTCTGGGCGGACAGAGAGCGGGTATTTTATATTGTACCACATAATTTCACGCAGGCAGAAATAGCCGAAGTTATCGATGCCTGTTCATGTGGGGGCGGCTCCTTGAATTGAAAGAGGCACGTCCTGCATACAATTAGTGCATTTCTCGCATAGAAGGTAGTTATCGCAAACCGGGTCAGTCGATGGATGGCAACGTATTTTTTAGAATAGATCATTTAAGATATGCCTGAAGATATGGGATGGTAAAAGGATGGTAAGAGGCATGATTAGTATAGCGATACCCAAAGGAAGTTTAGAAGCGCAGACGCTGCAACTGTTCAAGCAGGCGGACCTTGAGATAAAAGTAACAAGCAGGGAGTACAATCCCAGGATTGACGATCCGAGGATAGGGAAGGTGAAGATACTGAGACCGCAGGAGATACCGGAGTATGTGGAGGGCGGGTATTTTGACATGGGCATAACGGGAAAGGACTGGATAATAGAGCGAGGTGCGGACGTTGTGGAACTTGCAGATCTGAGCTATAGCAAGATGGCGGAGAAGAACGGAGCGGTGAGAATTGTGCTTGCGGTACAGGCAGACAGTGATATAAAGACGCCGGGGGATATCAAACCCAATAGCCGGATAAGTACCGAATATCCAAACATCACAAAGTCGTTCTTCGATGAGCTCGGCATTCCTGTCCAGATATTCTTCTCGTATGGCGCTACGGAAGCGAAGGACATGATGGATGCGATCGTCGAGCTGACGGAGACGGGAGAAACCCTGAGGAAGAACAACTGGCGCATAATTCACACTCTTCTTGAGTCCTCGACGAAATTAATAGCGAATAAGGATTCGTGGCAGGACCCGGCGAAGAGACGTGCCATGGAGGAGATAAGGACGCTGCTCAGTGGTGTGACAGAAGCAAGAGGCAGGGTATTACTGAGCATGAACGTTGCGGAGCACGACCTGAAGAACGTAGTATCAGCACTGCCCGCACTGAAAAAGCCAACGATATCGCAGCTTTATGACTCGGATACCAACACAAGCAGGTATTATGCGGTTGAGACCGTAGTGAGCAAGAAGGAGGTGAACATATTGATACCGAGGTTGAAGAGCCTTGGTGCCGAGGATATCATCGAGATCGAGATAACCAAGATAGTGAGATGAAGCTGTACTACGGTAATATGCTGGAATCGCGGGTGGGTGGCAGTGGAATTGCCATCGAAGCGATAGCGGCTCTGGAGGAGCGTATAAGGGACATAGACGCAAAGT
Source organism: Methanosarcinales archaeon (assembly GCA_025464325.1). Classification (GTDB taxonomy): domain Archaea; phylum Halobacteriota; class Syntropharchaeia; order Alkanophagales; family Methanospirareceae; genus G60ANME1. The sequence goes on from JAODGH010000055.1 coordinate 6,357, forward strand.
TAAAGAGTGCCAGAGCCCGTGGAGAGCTCCAGTTCATGGACTTACCGTATCAGCCCGTTGATGATATCGTCTCTATCGCGAATGAAGAAGCTGCTGAATGCGAGAATTTCTTGCTTATCGGCATTGGTGGTTCTTCATGCGGCAGTATCGCATTGCATACCGCGTTATCACATCCTTATTATAACCTGCTACCACGGGATAAGCGGGGTGGTAGACCGAGGTTCTTCGTGCTTGACAATTGTGATCCCGATGAAATCGCGGCTCTTATGGATACTGTTGAGCTGGATGATACGCTGATAAACGTTGTCAGCAAATCGGGTGCGACACCGGAGCCGATGGCAAATTTCGTGAAGTGTTATGAACTGATGAAGAGTTCAACCAGCAGTTATGCCGAGCATTTTATTATAACGACCGATGAGGATGGCGTACTTATGCGCCTGGCGGAAGAAGAGGGTTTTCGTTGCCTGGGGATCCCGAGAGGGGTGGGTGGCAGGTTCTCCGTGTTTTCTCCTGCCGGGCTGTTCCCGGCTGCTGTATTGGGAATTGATATAAAGGAACTGCTCAATGGAGCAAGGCACATGGATGAAATCTGTAGAAAGCCCGATATCTGGGATAATCCCGCGTATATGTTCGCAACACTTGAATATCTGGCGATGAAGGAGAAAGGTTATAATATATCGGTATTGATGCCGTATTCACGAAGACTACGCCATCTTGTCAACTGGTACATCCAGTTGTGGGCGGAGAGTCTCGGTAAAGAGAAGACCCGGGATAACAAAACGGTCAATACGGGGAGCACACCGCTGAAATCCATCGGCACCACCGATCAGCACTCACTGCTTCAACTGTTTAATGAGGGACCTTTCGATAAGACCATAACATTTATCCGGGTGATGAATTATGCCAGTAAGGTGGAGTTACCTGCCGTTTTCCATGGATATGACGAACTGAATTACTTCGGTGGGCATACGATGGAGGAACTGATAAAGACGGAGCTGTTTGCCACGCAGCTGGCATTGACCCACCACAGAAGACCGAATAAGACGATTGAAATACCAGAGATAAATGCTTTCTCGATAGGAGGGCTGATGTATTTCTTTGAAGTGGTGGTAACGGTTATGGGTGAACTGCTGAATGTGAATGCGTTCGACCAGCCAGGAGTGGAGGATGGTAAGAGGTTAACATATGCACTGATGGGCAGGAGCGGGTATGAGCGTGATAACGAAGAGTTTATGTGGGATGAAGGTAACTTTATAGCATGTCAGTAAATATCTTTATGAGTTACAATATCTATATGCAGCAATGATAGAGGAGCGATACGACGTTGTTGTAGTAGGAAGTGGACCTGCAGGTAGTGTAACAGCGCGAACCGTAGCCCGTCAGGGGCTGGATGTTCTTTTAATCGAGCGTAATCAGGAGATTGGCGTGCCTGTACGGTGTGCTGAAGGTGTCAGTAAAGGTGTAGAACAGTTTATCAAGCTGGATAAGCGGTGGATTTGTGCGGAAGTGAAAGGGGCTAACATATATAGTCCGGACGGTACAAAAGTAACGCTCGGAGGCGATATGATGAAGGAAGTGGGCTATGTACTCGATCGAAAGCAGTTCGATAAGGCTCTCGCGAACGATGCAGCAGATGCCGGTGCCGATGTGAGAGTGAAGACCGAAGCCAGAGGTGTCATCACCGATACGGGCTATGTAAAGGGTGTGTATGTACACAGTATGGACGGGGATGCACGTATATATGCAGACGTAGTGGTTGGCGCTGATGGTGTAGAATCCAGAATAGGCAGATGGGCTGGCGTATGTACTCCTTTGAAGCCATCAGACATATGCATATGTGCAGAATACCTGATGTGCGATATAGATATAGAGGAGGAGTATTCTGAATTCTTCCTTGGTAATAAGGTAGCGCCCAGGGGCTATGCATGGGTATTCCCGAAGGGTGATGGTTGTGCGAACGTGGGGCTCGGCATAAGCGGTGATGTGTCAGGAGATGGGCATCGTGCCATCGATTATCTCAAAAATTTTGTGCATGACAAATTCCCCAAAGCAAAGGTACTTACTGAGATTTACGGTGCTGTACCTGTGTGTGGACCACTTACGAAGAGTACAGCCAATGGACTCGTGCTTGTTGGAGATGCAGCCCGGCAGGTCAATCCTATCACGGGTGGTGGCATCCTGTATGCAATGCAGGCTGCGGAGATCGCGGGAGATGTGATCGCAAAAGCGGTACAGGAGGGTGATACCTCAGCTGAACGACTTGAAGAGTACGATAATAGATGCAGAAATGAATTTGGCAGGCATATGGAGATGAGTTTGAAAGCAAAGAACTTCTTCTTCAATATGTCAGACGAAGACCTCAACACACTTGTTCATTCGCTGGAAGGACTAACGCTGAAGGAACTGTCAACTCGTGCTCTATTACAGGAACTGATAAAGCGCAACCCCAAACGTCTGGTTGCATTAGCGAGGTTAATTCTCTGATATCATGGCGTTATATATGGCATATATTGGTATATAATACGATACGATACGTTCAAAGCGGTTTTATAACGTATATATGCTAAGGGTTATTACGCTCAGACCCCGAACACGCAGAGATAAAGCCTTTTGTGAAGAATTAAAGCAAGATGGAAATAAACGGCGTTTGATATGAAAGAGAGGCAGTTGTGATAGAGAAGTTTCCATTATCGGGGGAATTATGAGCTATGAACTTAGACACATCATAACTATCAGACCCATCAATATGCTACAAAATCCAATAATAAAACCATATATCAGTTTGATCTTAAATGGTTTGACCCCTACTCTCGTAATTTCGGATAACACAGCAAATGTTACTATAGCTGATCCAACAATCATGAGTGCTTTACCAATTGGTTCAATGGGATAACCCAAAACCCACTCTCGCATAAGCATGAATAGAGCCACAACTAAAAAGAAAGGTATATACCTTAATGGATGTGAATTAAGCTTCTCAGTGTCCTCGAGGAATATCTTTCCAGATGATAGTATAAGAAATATGAGAACAACAAACCAGGTAAATTTTTGTGTTAAGCCATGTTCAACAGACGCATAAAGATACAAAGTATAGACAAACATCGCGATTATGCCAATTTTCAGATTTTTATATTGTTTTTGGGGTGGTGGAGTTACTGGTAGCGGAGTCTTTGATAGGGCATCATATTCTCTTCTCTTTCGATACCAGACCGCGATTGAAAAATGAATGCCCGTTGGAATGAATGCTATAATAAAAGCTGTCGAGATATTTATATCAATGTACCCTTCTTTAATTATGTATCCAGATCCTATAAGTGCGAAAAAATAAACTGCAATCGAGCGCAACGTATCCATCTCAATGCATACTTCTCCCACCACGGGCGCCTGATTAAGTATGG
>JAODGH010000038.1 GCA_025464325.1 Methanosarcinales archaeon
GTGAAGGGTCAGTCGATTCACCTGCGTAAATAGCTATTGACATGTCTATTCCTTATGAAGGAAATGTTATTTAAAGATTTGTATAACGGGGTGTAATGACAATGCATGGCATAAATTTAATTCTGCAAGTGCTCTTTCCAAAATGTGCGGAATGTGGGTTTATTCCTACATCCGATTTTAGACGGTTATTTATCGGTGCATATATTCAAGCAAGCTCTTAATCGCCTCTATACCCGCATCTGTCTTGAAGCCGGTATCAGAGAAATGAGTCCTGCTGGCTTTGTAGCCTGATGCACGCAGAGCATCGATGAGATACTGAAAAGGCGGTGGAGAAATCCTCAACGTCTTGCATATATTATGGTATTCATAATAGAATGGTATGTCCAGTTCACCCATGCATGTACCAACGATCTTCATAGCTTCTCGTTTCTTGCCCATCTCGCGTGCTCTCAACACATCGAGTACCTTACTACAGAAACTATCATCCTTTATCGGTGCCAGATACAGTGGACCAGCAGTTGCCAGCCTGCCACCACAAATAGCACATCGCTCGTCTATACCCAGCAGTTCGTGAACCGCGAATCGATTACCACAGGCAAAGCAATGGATGATGAATCCAAGCCTGCGCATACATTCGTCCGCGCGTTTCGCTCCCCGGTCCACACGCGCTATAACACGTACGAAATGGCTCTTAGAATAGCACAATAGGGGCTCTATCGCCCGATCATATCTGCACATGTCCCTTGTCACCCGTCCGAGCAGTATCCGCGTTGCCATCTCCTTATGGTATTCGGTATTCAGTGCTCTGGCAGCATATCGTCTCAAACCACTGGTATGCGCACCACACAAAGGCGCGGTATCCGTGGCAGTTACCAGAATCAATCTATTCGCCGATCGTGCTACGGAATCGAGGAAAGGTACCGGCGAGCCAAACGGGTCTATATCAACGATATCGTACCTGTGACGGTGCATAAGTATATTTGCATCCTCGTTAAATATTTCCGCTTCTATACCGTTCAGCTCTATGTTATGCTTGATCACCTCATAAGCTTCTTTACTGCGATCGTTCAGTACAACCGGCAACCCCACCTCGTTCGCTACTCGAATACCGCGGACACCGGTGCCTGCGAGTGCATCGAGATACACCATTCGCGGCGCGAGAGCGGCAATCACCGCTATGTCTATATCACGACAGAGTTCCATCCCGGGATTATAAAACAGTGATTTCGTAGCCCGGGCTGGTACCAGTAACTTCGTGCTACCCTCTACACGTTCCATGAGCATACTGTTCACCTTCGGGAATAAGTGGCGGGAATAGATAAATATGCGATCCAATCCGCAACTTCGAACATTGAAGTATTATATATGTGCAATATGCATATATAGTGTACAGCAATGCCGGAAGAAGAGTTTGTAACTTGCAATAGCGGCGTGCGATTCAGGCGAATAAGGAGGCAGATACCGTACGAGTCGTTCGAGTCGTTCTTCGATCGGGTAAAGAATCGCGGCATCATACTGGAATCTGCGGAGATCGCGCCAATATACGGGCGATTGAGCCTTATACTTATTGATCCGCCACTGCAGATACGGGGCAAGAACGATAGGTTTGAGATCATAGCGCTCAACGATAGGGGTAAGAACATATTGGCGCTCATAGAACCCACGCTATTCTGGTACGCGACCGATATTGAAGTGCATGAGGATGCAATTACTGGCTATGTGACGCGGGAGAACCGATTATACGAAGAACAAAAAAGATTCAAGCAGAAGAATATATCGTATGTAATAAGGACTTTTCTCGATTTCTTCGCATGTAACGATCGTTTTCTGGGCTTATACGGCGCATTCTCTTACGATTTCGTACGATTGTTCGAAGATATACCCGATCTTCATGAGGATCGGGGTATACCAGACTTCAACCTCTTTCTGCCCGATTACATAGTTTATTTCGAGCATCTCAAAGAGCGTGCCGAAATGGTTTTATATGACTTCCACGATTTTGAGCGCCCTGCTGACGATTTCTTTGCGATGCGTGCTGCGACGAATGATACCGCAGTAGATGATGATACGGTAGAGCACAGGATCATCAGAGCAGAGACGGAACGAGCCATTACAGAGCGCGAATACGTGGAGATGGTTAAGCGAGCGAAAGAGGAGATCCGGAAGGGTGAGATATTTGAGATTGTACTCTCACATTCACGATATTTTAATGTGGACGTACCACCGATAGAGCTATATCGCAAGTTCCGTACGGTGAATCCTTCGCCTTATCTGTTCTATGTCAATTTCGGTGACGAATGCCTTGTGGGTGCCTCACCCGAGATGTTCCTGCGTGTAGAACGTGACCGTGTACAGACGAGACCTATCTCCGGCACTATAGAACGGGGCGCGAATCCGATAGAGGATTATGAGAAGATGATGCAGCTGTTAAATTCCGAGAAGGAGAAATCAGAACTCGATATGTTGATAGATTTAGCGCGTAACGATATTGCACGTGTGTGTAAACCGGGTGTGGAGGTTCGTGATTACAGGTTTGTGGAGAAGTACTCAGCGGTGATGCATACAGTGGCGCACGTCGAGGGTGTGCTGGACACCGCGAAATTCGAGCCGTTTGATGCGTTCATCGTCTCATTAAACGCAGGTACACTCACAGGTGCACCTAAAGTCGCGGCAATGCAGCTTATTGAACGGTTCGAGAATTCACGCCGTGGTTATTATGGCGGTAATGTGGGTTATATTACATTCTCAGGCGATCTGGACTTTGGCATTATTATTCGAACGGCGTACATACATGACGGTATCGCGGAGGTACGCGTTGGTGCGACCATACTGTATGATTCGCAACCCGAGAAGGAATGGTTAGAAACATTGAATAAAGGTAAAGCGTTCTTCAATATAATAGAGGGCAGTGATAAAGATGTTGAAGATATTCATGGTTGATAATTACGATTCGTTCACATTCAATCTGGTGGACTATTTCCGCAGATACGGATGTGAGGTTATCGTGTACCGTAATCGACTGGACGTGGCTATGATAAGCGATGTGGACCCGGATTTGATCGTTCTCTCGCCCGGTCCTTCGATACCACGAAATTCCGGCAATTTGCTCAGCGTGATAGAGCGCTACTACGAGCAATATCCGATATTTGGTATATGTCTGGGGCATCAGGCGCTGATCGAGTTCTTTGGTGGCGAACTGGATCTACTATCATATCCGTACCATGGCAAGCAGTCTCTGATAGAGCACGATGGCAAAACGATCTACGAGGGTATACCAAACCCGTTTAAGGGTGGTCGGTATCATTCACTGATCGGTAAGAATATCCCGGCGGAGTTAGAAGTCACCGCCATCAGTAAGATAGACCGTGTAGTTATGGGCGTACGGCATAGAAAACTGCCGATAGAGGGTGTGCAGTTCCATCCCGAGTCAATATTGACGTTCCCGATCGGGTTGAAGATAATAGAGAACGTGATTTCATGGGCGCGCGAGGCGCGCGGTATCGAGTAGCCGTAAAAATGCAGCTTCGTTGCCCAAAGCGTGAATGTGCGTGTATGATGCGAGTACGTTGCGCATGCACAAACCATCCATTCCGTTGTCGATGCCTCTACCCTTGAGCAGTTTATACGCGAAATCGGAGCCCCTGGCGGCAGTATTGACCGAGGAATAGTGAAACTCGTGCCCCCGGAATCTCGTACCTTTCGGGAACATAATACAGTCGCGTTTCGTTACGGCATCTACGTAACCCACAGCCTGTAGCCGGCGAGTTAGTGCTCCATCACCTTTGAATAGTCCGAGCATCTCGTGATGCTCTAAATGCTCGAGACAGTAAAGCATACCGCCACATTCGGCGTATAATGGTGCACCGGCACAGACAGCATTGCGTAGCGCCTCCCGTAATGACGCGTTGTCTTCCAGCTGTGTGGCGTATAGCTCGGGATAACCTCCACCGAGATAGAACGCATCGGCATCGGGTAATGCATCACGAATCGGCGAGAATGTAACGATTTCGGCACCGTTATCACGCATAACTTCCAGATTTTCCGGATAATAGAAACAGAACGCTTCGTCATTCGCCACTCCTACCCGGATACCGGTAGCATCGACTTTTACCTCGCTTCGGGGCTGTTCCCGCGCTATTTCTGTCTCTGTAGTCTCAACTAACCGTTCTATCTCAACGTGCTTCTCTATATGCTCTGCCATGGTCTTCAGCAGGGTATCGTCCACTTCATGTGACATAAATAGCCCGAGATGCCGTTCCGGAATCTTTATGGCTTCGTCTGTCGGTATAGACCCGATAACAGGAGCTACATCTTTCAGTGCCGTCTCCAGCAGTCTGGCATGGCGTTCACCACCCACACCATTAAGGATGACACCCGCGAACCTCAGTGCAGGATCAAATGTTTTGTAGCCGTGAACCAGCGCAGCAATACTGCCAGCGAGCTTTGATGCGTTAACAACGAGCACGATAGGTAGATCCAGCAGTTTCGCGAGATGCGCAGTGCTACCCGGTCCACCGGGTGCCGCGGAAGAACCATCAAATAGACCCATAACGCCTTCTACTATGTTCACTCTCAATGCATTCTTATGGAATGAGCGAACAACCGCAGATGAGGGCATCATGAACGTATCGAGGTTTCTTGAAGGCACACCTGCGGCGAGTGTGTGCAGACTGGTGTCTATAAAGTCGGGTCCAACCTTGAAGGGTTGAACATCATAGCCGTGAGAGCGTAAGGCACCGATGAGCCCGATAGTAACCGCGGTCTTCCCCACACCACTTTCAGTTCCCGCAATAACAAAAGCCGAGACGGGCATTTGCATACTAAGAAGAAAGAGGTAATAAAATTGTTTTTTGCGACTGAAAGCCTTCTATGGCTACGGTATGTATGCGATAAGTATGATCCCCATTTATAAATCCAGGATATTCAGCAGCTCGTAGAGATTGCTTATGCGTATGTCGCCATTTGATACGATCGCAGACCCGTTTGTTCTTATATTTATGACTGTACAGCCAGCCGATTTGCCTGCTCTGAAATCGCTATCAGTATCGCCCACAAGCACGGTATTCTCGGGCTTCACTTTCAACCGGTTGCACGCTTCTATAACCATCTCGGCACTGGGTTTAGCCTCATGCACATCATCGCCCGTAATTATAACGTCGAACATATGCGGGATATGAAAGATATTCAATATCCGGGTCACATTCTTTCGGGGTGTGTTCGTGACCAGTCCCACTCTGTATCGACTCCTTATACGTGCCAATATCTCTTTCACGCCCGGGAATAGCTCTATATGATCAACAAATCGCAGTTGCTCGTTTATGCAATACCGCCCAGCCTCTTCGTTGAGTCCCCACGCGTCAAGGTTATGCCTGAGATCAGGTCCCCAGCACTTCGCCTCAAACTCCGCTTTACTGATCTCCTCTCGCCCGTACCGCCTCAGCATGGCATTAAACGCCCGATACCAGCTCTCAAACGAGTTTATCAGTACACCATCGAGGTCGAATAGCACCGCTTCCAATTTCATACTCTCAAATATACTATGTCATCATCAAATTAATCGTTTACCGTTGCAGACCGAGACAGAGAATCAATCCGATTATCGTACAAAATTGGATCATAGGTGCAAGATATATTGATCATATCTGGAACTAATGTTACAGATAAACCAACTTTTAAAAGCAAAGCTTCAGAATCAATTCAATCGGGGCTAATCGAGGACATATCTTTCGAGTGTAAGAAATGACCACCTGTATGGTAACTGGTTTGGGTAAAGGAGAAGATAATGTGTCTGCAGCAGAAGAAGCTATAGAAACGGCGAAACTGCAGTTGAAGCCCAACCAAAACGTTAATATGTCTATTGTACTTTGCCCACCACGATATGATTGTCAGGAGGTTGTAGATGTGGTGCGACGGGAGACGAACAGAGCACCGCTGATTGGCTGTTCCGCTGCGGGCGAGTTCACTGAACAAGGTGTGCGGGAAGATTCTATAGCGGTGGGGCTTATCTCCTCTGACGATATTAATTTCTACTCTTCTATGGTGGCGGATGTGAAGAAGGATCCCGAACTCGCTATAAGAACGTTAGCAAATAAATTCCCGATGGAATTCGATGGCTGTCCATATCTATGTGCCATTATGTTTCTCAATGGACTGACAGGTGTTGGTGAAGAGGTTACGCTACTGGCTTCCACAGTATTCAAGCAGGTATTTGGCAGGAATGTGACGCTTGTGGGTGGTGCTGCGGGTAGTAGCCTTAAACTCGGGAAACCCGCGGTGTTCTCAGACGACATAGTTGCAACTGATGCGCTTAGCGTATGCCTGCTGGCATCGAAGAAGCCTTTTTTCACCGGTGTGCAACACGGACACGTACCCGTCAGTCCTCCGTTACACGTAACCCGGTCTGCAGGCTGTGTACTGTATGAGATAGAGGGCAAACCGGCGTGGACTGTCTGGAAAGAGCAGACTGCAGATGTGGCACGGAATAATGACGGCATAGATCCCTATAGCATGGATGATCGCGACATAGATGCATATCTGCTGCGATTCGAGCTCGGTTTGCCCATAGAAGAAGGGCAGTACAAGATCAGGTTACCCCTGAATAAAAACGAAGATGGATCATTAAATTTTGGATGCAGTATTCCGGAAGGTGCAACGTTCAGAATAATGGGCAGTGATCGTGCGGCACAGATCGAATCAGCACGTTTAGCGGCTGATAGCGCCATGAAGAGCGTCAGTGGTAATATTGAAATTGCAAGTGCACTCATCTTCGATTGTGCGTGCCGTAGCTTGATCCTTGGTGATGAGTACCCTCTGTGTGTAGAGCAATACAGATCGGTGCTCGGCGGTATACCCATGCTTGGCTGGGCGACATACGGAGAGATATGTATGAAAAACGGTCAGTTCAGTGGCTTCCATAGCGCTTCCTCGGTAGTCCTGCTTATACCTGGCTAACAGGTAAAGATTATGCGACAAACGAAGAATCTGGAGCCGGTAGAGGTGTTTGAGGTCCATGAACATGAAAAATAAAATGAAAGGGGTGAAGTTTTATGGGAAATGTTAGGTATCCGTATGTGTTTAGCAGTATAAACGTCGGTAATGTAGAACTACCAAACCGGATCGTATTCCCCGCGTGGCAGCCGAACTATGCGAACGAAGATGGAACTGTATCGGGGAAGTTGAAGGATTTTTATACCGCGATTGCCGACGGTGGTTGCGGGCTGGTATTCTCCGGATCTGCGGTTGTATCATCAGATACCAGGGCTTTCGAGCGGGCGATGCGATTATACGCTGAAGAGCATGTGCCGGGGTTCAGACAACTCTTTTTTGAGGTGGAAAAGCGCGGTAGCGTACCCGCACTGCAGCTGGTTCATTACGGCAGGCAGGATTCGAGTACGTTGACGGGAGGCGAACTGCTTGCGCCGAGTGCAATTCCCTGCCCGGTAATGTCGAAGCTGGATCCGAATTATCGGGTACGGGAGATGACACACGAAGATATTCAGCGTGTACGTGGCGATTTTATAAGTGCAGCAGTTCGCGCTGTCGAAGCGGGAGCGAAGATAGTTGAAGTTCATGTCGCTCATGGCTATCTGCTCAATGAGTTCCTGTCACCGTACACGAACAAGAGGAATGATGAGTACGGCGGTAGTGTGGAAAGACGCGCACGATTGATTGTTGAGATCATAGAGGGTATCAAAGCACGGATTGGCAGTCGTGCGGCAATAAGTGTACGGGTGAGTGGGCATGAATTCGTGGAAGGAGGACTCAAACCAGACGATTTTAAGGATATCATACCCCTATTCGAGGATGCGGGTATGGATATGCTGAACGTAGCAGCAGGCGTGTATGCCTCAATGGAGCGAATAATTCCCCCGGCTTCTCTCGGCATAGCGCCGCACATCGGTATCGCATCACAGTTGAAGGAGTACGCATCGGTACCTGTATGTGCGGTCGGATCGATCCTATCGCTTGAGACAGCAGAGTCTTTCATCGCTTCGGGCAAGGTGGACATGGTAGCGATGGGTCGTGCTCAGGTAGCGGATCCCGAGCTCGTCAACAAATCTGCATCCGGTCGAGAACATGAGATAAGGCGCTGCACACGATGCAATGAATGTATGTTCTGGACACGAAATGCACCTGAGATGTCCTGTAGTGTGAATCCCGCTCTGAAGGCGCGAGAACGGGTAAATGGCAGACCACTCGCATCATCAACACTTACAGATCCGCTCTACGAAATTGGCTAATATCTGCAGACCCTTACGCGATGACTTCTCAGGATGGAACTGCACCCCGTAGATATTGGCGCGATTCACCACCGCCGGTAGTTGAACGCCGTAATCCACCGATGCGACTATATCCGCATTATTCCGTGGCATACAGTAATAGGAATGCACGAAATAGAAGTAATCAGATTCTGTAACCCCCTCCAGCAGTTCTGAGTAGCGATGTAAATGCAGGTTGTTCCAGCCCATATGCGGCACACGGACAAACGATGGCAGACGAACAACCCTGCCGGGTATGAGTCCAAGCCCCTGCTCTTCGCCCTCCTCACTCACCTCGAATAGCAGTTGCATGCCTATGCATATACCAAGAAGAGGCACACCCGATTCGACAACCGCAAGTAACGAATCAGAAAACGGTTTCAGGTGCCGTATACCATCATCAAATGCGCCCACACCGGGTATAACAATACCATCAGCACCTCGCAAGTCGGCAATATTCGCCGTGTTGATGAGCATCACACGGTCACATACCCTCTTCAGCCCGTTATATATGCTGAATATATTGCCCATACCATAATCTACAATCGCAATCATTCCCGCACTCCATATTATTATAGCCATCGATTATATTTCAGCTATTCTTCTACGTGTACGATGCATAGCATTTTTTATTCCTGTGCCAAACTTTTAATGTTCCCATGAGACCATCAAATCTAAGCCTGGTACTTCGGGACCTCGGCAGCATCCTCATAATACTGGGCGTACTGATACTCTCTCTACTCGTTATTGCATTCATATTCCATGAGAATGTCGTGATACCCATTATTGCCACGGGCGTGAGTGTCACACTCCTCGGGCTACTATTACGGCTTTCTTTCAGGACGACCCGTGATCCCGAGTATAAACATGCAATGGTATGTGCTGCACTGATCTGGCTGATTGTCCCTGCGTTTAGCGCCATTCTGTTCGTTCTGATAGAGGGTATGACGCCTCTGGACGCCTATTTCGAGTCGATGTCCGGCTGGACAGGTACGGGTCTCACAATGGTTACTCATCCTTCAACACTCACTCACACCATACAGTTCTGGCGCAGCCTGATGCAGTGGGTGGGTGGTGTGGGCGTGATAGTACTGATGTTATCGATTCTGGCACGTCCGGGAACGGGTGCGTACGTCCTTTATAAAGCGGAAGCGCGTGAGGAACGGATAAGACCGAGTATCATATCCACAGTGAGAATGACATGGTGGATCTATCTATTCCTGACGTCGATAGGGATACTCATTTTCTTTATCGCGGGCATGAAGCCATGGGAAGCGATAAATCACGCGATGACCGCAATAGGCACCGGTGGATTCGCCGTTACAGATAACTCAATAGCCACATATAACAGCTTTATCATCGAACTTGCGATAATACCAATGATGGTTCTTGGTGCGATACCGTTTCTGGTGCACTACAGGGTACTGAAAGGTAACATAAAGGCATACCTGCAGGATACGCAGTGTTTGGCTTTTTTTATCGTCTTTGCCGTACTGTTCATACCGCTATTAGCTGCCAATTATTTCATGACCGGCAGTGACATCTTCACCACCACACGCTATTCTTTATTCCAGCTTGTATCCGGTATGACCTGTACGGGTTTCCAGACGACAGACGTGAGCAATTGGCCATTGCTTTCTATACTGATAGTGTCCATAGGCATGGTAATAGGTGGCGCAACAGGTTCTACCGCGGGTGGCGTGAAATTATTAAGGGTTATAGTAGCTTACAAATGGATACACTGGTCTTTGAGACGTAATTTCTTACCACCGCGAGCAATCATCGCAGTCAGACTGGAGGACAAACTCCTGGAGCGGTGGGAGATGGCACGTATATTCTCAGAAGCGAGTTTAATCATCATTCTCTGGATATTCTTTCTTATTATCGGGGTTGGTGTGCTCACCGTGGTAGTGAATACCCATTACAGCCTGGGTGAGATAATCTTCGAGGTTGCATCGGCACAGGGCAACGTGGGACTCACTACCGGACTGACCGGTCCGGGATTGCCTGATGCGGGTAAGCTAATGCTGATTTTTAACATGTGGGTGGGTCGGCTGGAGATAATACCCGTACTGATGCTGCTCAGGGCGATGTTAAAGGGTTTCGAACCTTTTTAGTCGACCAATCCTTGTTTTAAATAATGCCGGAATATGAGAGAATTCGTGTTATACGCGAGGAAAGCGGTCACGAGCAGTGATTTCCCACTGAATGACCTGCCGGGCAAGGGTGGACGTATGGACCTTGTCGCGAGATGTGTCTGCAATGCGCTTTGGCTGAGTCATGATCTGAGACGAGACGCCTGTATACATATTGTCGCTTGTGGTAGTCCGAACCCACCGAAGGTGATAACCTTTTACGGTAGTCTACTCCGTGGTGTATCACCGGACGAGCGGAGTATAGCGTCATGGATAAAGAAAGCGTCTAAGGGTAAGAACCCGGGCATTCGTGTACGGCACAGACAGAGCTTCCAGGAGCTGATCAGTGAGTTAGCAGCGGATGGCAGGTTCTTCTACGTACTGCATGAGAAGGGTAAGGATATAGAAGATGTAAACCTGAAAGAGGATGCGGTGTTTATACTGGGCGATCATCTGGGTCTGCCGGTGAAGGAAGAGAGTTTCGTTACTCGCTTCCCGCACGAGAAGATATCGCTCGGTACCACCGCCTACCTCGCCTCCCAGTGCATAACTATAATCAATTACATACTGGACAGGCGGAAATAGATGCTCCGGTCGGGATTTGAACCCGAGTCCTTGGCTCGAAAGGCCGAGATGATTGGCCGAGCTACACCACCGGAGCGAAAAAAGAAGCGAAGTTGATCAGCCAAATAGAGACGCAAGCCCTTCCATACCTGTCTCTTCCGCCTTCTCCTCTTCCTCTTCCTTCTTCTCTTCTTCTACCTTCTTCTCTTTCTCAGCGGGTGGCGCTTCTGCTGCAGGTGTCGGTGCCTGTGGTACCGGTGCAGGAGCATAAGCAGGTTGAGCCTGAGAAATAGCTTCTTCTATATTCACACCCTCAAGTGCTGAGATTAACCCTTTTATCCTCCCCATGTCCGGTTCTATCCCGGCAGCTTCCATAATCGCGCTTATTCGCTCCTCCGTGATCTCCTTGCCCGAATTGTGCAAGAGCAATGCCGCGTATATGTATTCCATGCCTTTCATCACCTCCTTACTTTCTTCTGTTTTGCCCTTTCTTTCTTTATACTCTATCTTTATTTAATAAAAATAAAGATGAACCTTTTGTTTCATTCAGGTGGTAGGCGGGTGAGGATATGATCACACGGTATGAACATAACCCGATAATAAAGCCAGAGGACGTGAAACCGTCCATAGAAGGCTACAAAGTGGTTGGTGCGTTTAATCCGGGCGCAACGCGCTTCGGTGACGAGATCATGCTACTGGTGCGAATTGCAGAGAGTTGTGAACCTGAGGCGGGGTCTGTACGCGTGCCTGTTTATCGGTTTGAACGTGATGGTGCGCATCCAGCTATCCAGGAGTTCAGAATCGATGAATGCGAACAGAGTGATGATACGCGAGTTGTTTTCTGTAACGGACGGACATATCTCACCTCTTTGAGCCACATACGATTAGCACGTAGCAGAGATGGCATCCACTTCAAAGTGGACACAGAACCGTTCATTTACCCGATAGATGAGAGTGAGGAATACGGGGTTGAAGATGCACGGGTTACCTTTGTGGATGGTAAGTATTACATCACATATACCGCTATTTCGGGCGATTCGTGGGCGACCGCACTCGCAGTCACTGAGGATTTCAAAAATGTCGAACGTAAGGGCATCATATTCCATCCAGAGAACAAGGATGTGGCTATCTTCCCCGAGAAGGTGAACGGTATGTACGTTGCTCTCAACCGTCCGAATAACACACTCTTCGGTAAACCTTCCATATGGTATAGCGAATCGCCCGATCTTATACACTGGGGTAATCACAGATGCATTCTGCGTCCAAGACATGGTAACAGATGGGAGGCACAGAGGATAGGTGCTGGAGCACCACCGATAAAGACGGCCCGGGGGTGGCTGGTCATATGTCACGGTAAAGGCGATACGGGTGCGTATTCACTATTCTGTGTTCTTCTGGACCTTGAAAAACCCTATAAGGTGCTGAAACAGTCATCAGAACCGCTGATGGTGCCGGAGGAGCATTATGAGACCAACGGATTCTTCCCTAACGTCGTGTTCTCAAACGGTGTGGTAGAGCGAGACGGGAAACTATTCGTTTATTACGGTGCATCGGACGACACTACGAACGTCGCGATCACAGATATCGAGAGTTTGCTCGAGCACCTGGACGATAGCTGTTAAATGCGGATTCTGATAGATTTCAGGAAGTTTGACGGTGTGTTCGGTGGTGTCGAGCAATTTGTGGTCCAGCTAACGAGGCATATAGCAGAAGCAGACAATTATGTTGTCATACTCGCTAAGGGCAGCAGGTTCGAGGAAGTGGCGCGTATATTTGAAGAAGACCGTGATGTCAAGGTCATCCCGCTTCATACGCGTTCACACAAGATAGCACTGAAAAATGCATGGTTAGATACGGTCACCATCCAGAATATAGCGAAACGTGAGGATGTGGATATTATCCACTTCCCGTACAACTGGAGCCTGCCGTTTCGTAAGGTGGTGCCCTGTGTTCTGACCATACATGACGTTATTCCTTTCACATTCCGTGAAGCGATGGGATTATTCACGAATATCATGCTTTATAAGCCCGTTACACGACTGGCATGCCGTCTTAACGATGTAATAACCACGGTTTCGGAATTCTCGAAACATGATATAGTGGAGAAGGTTGGGGTTGCGCCCGATAAGATAAGGGTGATACCAAACGGATTGCGGGAACCCCCGAAACCGTCCGAGGAGCTGAAGGAAACACTCACGTTAAAGTTCCGGCTGGAGCATGGATATATCCTCAATGTGGGCGGTATACACGAGCGTAAGAATCTACCTCGTTTGATTCGCGCGTTCTCGCGACTGCTCAGGCAGGAGTACTACACCGGTAAATTGGTCATAACCGGCAGTATAGCCGGAAACCCGTACGTGGAGAGGATGAAACGGGTCTGTGACGGCGTGGTGAAAGAAGAGGGTCTGGAAGAGCGTGTGGTTTTTACGGGGTTCATCACGGATGAGGAGCTGGATACTTTATTGCGAAATGCCGACTGCCTTGTCTATCCTTCGCTCTATGAGGGATTTGGAATACCGATACTTGAGGCGATGCGTATGGGTACTCCGGTTATAACTTCAAACATCGGAGGTACTGCGGAGGTGGCGGACGATGCCGCCGTTCTTGTGGACCCTTATAATATCGAAGAGCTGGCATCGGCAATGGCGAAATTGATTCATGATGGAGAACTGCGTCGCGAGCTGGGTGATAAGGGCAGGGCAAGAGCGAGTGTGTATTCATGGGCTAAGACCGCGAAGAGCTATCTCGAGCTTTACTATGAGCTCGTTGAGCATGGTAACAGGCGTTAATGTGTTTGAAGGGTCATGCATCGCACGAGTCAGGATGCAGCGTGTAAAGAAAAAAACCTGCTGTGTTGCACAATTATTTGAAAAAACTGCTATTCCTTCCACCTTTTGCTAATTAGAGGTGGGTGAGCGCTTATTGGTACAAACTCAGAAGAAGCTATTACAACGCTTTGTTATGCTTTTAAAGGCGTATGCTACTATTTTGCGTGAGTTATGCAACACAGCAAAAAACCATAAGGTATTTATATACGTCATCGCGATATAACGAATGGTGATCAAATGGACTTACTCTGGTTAGCACTGCTGGCAGGTCTGGTAAGTCTTGCGTTTGCAGCGGTATTTGCGGTTTATACGCTCAGACAGGAATCGGGTAATGAGAAGATGAATGCGATCTCAGAAGCCATTCAGGAAGGTGCTTCTGCGTATCTCAACCGGCAGTATCGCACCATTGCGGTCGTTGCTGTCGTGATCGCTGCAGTTTTATTGTTCGCACTGGCACGTACGATAGGCATCTACGATTCCAGCCGTGTGGCTGTGGGTTTCCTTGCGGGTGCTGTATGTTCCGCTGCGGCTGGATATGTTGGCATGTTTGTATCCACACGAGGTAATGTCAGGGTCGCGCAGGCTGCGAAGACGGGAGGTGTGCGTAAAGCGCTTGCAATTGCATTTCGGGGTGGTGCTGTAACGGGGCTGTCGGTCGTTGGGCTTGCATTGCTCGGAACAGCTCTACTTTATATCGGCTATGGTAAGAACACGCATGCGGTAGACCTGATTGTTGGCTATGGGTTTGGTGCATCACTGATCTCGTTATTTGCACGAATAGGTGGAGGAATATACACGAAAGCAGCGGATGTTGGCGCTGATCTGGTCGGCAAAGTGGAAGCGGGCATACCAGAGGACGATCCCCGAAACGCTGCTGTCATTGCGGACAATGTCGGTGATAATGTCGGTGATTGTGCTGGTATGGGTGCCGATCTGTTCGAGACGTACGTGGTGACCGCGATAGCGGCGATGCTGATCGGGGGGTTGATAACGAAACAGGGCATAGTAAGGTCTGTATTTCCCGATGTCGTTTCCGACCTTGCGCTGATCGAGTACCCGCTATTACTCGGTGCAGTGGGTATCTTCGCGTCCATAATCGCGATTTTTACGGTACGAATGGGCAAAGGAGATAAGATCATGCGTGCGCTGTACAATGGTGTTGCCACCGCGGTGGTGCTCAGTATCATCCTCTTCTATCTGGTTACTGTGGTGGTGATTGGTAGAGATGCAAATGCAAATGCGTTATTCATCGCTGCGGTTATCGGGATTATAGTAATGGCGCTTATGGTCATCGTTACCGAGTATTTTACGCAGATGCATGCACCGGTGCGTGCTATTGCTGATGCGAGTAAGACCGGTGCAGGTACGAATCTGATTACCGGTCTGGCGATGGGTATGCTCTCCACGGGCTTACCTGTAGTGATCATATGTAGTGGCATACTGGCTGCGTATTTCATACCTGTGTCGCTTACCGGAGTGAACATCGTCGGTCTTTATGGTATCGCTATAACCGCGGTCGCGATGCTCTCTACTACAGGAATCATCATCGCTCTGGATTCCTATGGACCGATAACAGACAATGCAGGTGGTATAGCGGAGATGGCGGATTTACCTGCGGCGGTGAGGGAGCAAACGGACAAGCTCGATGCTGTTGGTAACACTACAAAGGCGGTGACAAAGGGCTATGCAATCGCATCGGCGGCGATCGCCGCGCTCGCGCTATTCTCAGATTATCTGCATAAGGTGAATCTCCCGGCAGATAGTTTCAGTCTCTTCAACCCGCTCGTTATGGTTGGTCTGTTACTTGGTGGGCTTCTTCCTTTCATATTCAGTGCGGTACTTATGCGAGCGGTAGGTAGGGGCGCCTATAAAGTGGTAGAGGAAGTGCGGCGGCAGTTCAGAGAGATACCGGGCATCATGGAAGGTAAAGCCAGGCCAGAGTATGGTGTGTGTGTTGATATAGTAACAGCAGCTGCGCTGAAGGAGATGATAATCCCGGGGCTGCTCGCCGTTGTGGTACCCGTAGTGGTGGGGTTATTCAGTCCGATCGCGCTTGGCGGTCTTTTAATTGGTGTTATCGTGTCCGGTCTGGTACTGGCGTTGATGATGGCGAATGGCGGTGCGGCATGGGACAACGCGAAGAAGATGATAGAAGATGGTTATCTGGGTGGTAAGGGCAGTGACGCGCACAAAGCGGCTGTTGTTGGCGATACCGTGGGTGATCCTTTCAAGGATACCGCCGGACCCGCGATCAATCCACTCATCAAAGCTATGAACATGGTCGCGATTCTATTCTCCACGCTATTCATCACATTCTGTATCATTTCGCCATAATAGCACGCAGCTCGTCCTTAATGAAGCCGTCCATTGCATCACAGTACCCGTGTGTGTGAGCATCAATTTTATACATCGCCTTTGGCATCGCGGCTTTCGAGTACGTTCGTACCGCCGCGCTGTATTGTATGACGGGATCGTTCAGTGAATGGATCATCACGAATTTACGCGGTGCAATACGCTCAAGATAGCAATCAGGATCAATCGATCGGTAAAATTCTATCGCGGCGGGGTCACGCAATGCGCCCGTAGCGATCGGTGTATCAACATCATAGCCACAGGTACTGATAGCGATCACACCCCGTGACTTCCCGTCTATCGCGCATGCGATTATAGCGAATCGTGCCCCATTGCTCTCACCCATGTACACAATCCGATTGCTGTCTATTTCCGGCTGGTCTCGTAACACCGCGGCAGCCACAAGCGCATCATGCACCATCTTGTGTTCTTCCGGTACTTTACCCGCCCGAAATAGCGCCAGGTCGCGTTTTATATCGATGACACCGAGATTGCGCTGGTCTATCGTGATGCTTGCATAGCCAATAGAAGCGAGATATCGCGCGAGTCTCTGTTCGCTCTCCTTCGTCACACCGGCACCGGGCAGTAGAACAACCCCCGGTACTTTATTCGCGCGGGTCGGTACCCGTAGTAGCCCCTCTATCCCGGTCCCCAGGCTCGTGAATCTCACTTCGCTCAGGGTGTAATTTGCGCCGCGTTCAATGATTGTTGAGTGATATTCAACCCCTGCCGCGGGATATTCAAGAACGTTCTCGCTCGTTCTCGTTATACAGCCCGAGAACACAATGATAGTTATTGCGAGAAGCAGCAGCAGAACATGCGTGGCTCTACTCATCCTGCTATTCAACCATCAGCAGCTTCTTCGTGTCTTCTGCAGGCAGTTCGTTCTCTTTGCATACCGCAATGGTGCTGATATTATTCACTTCTACTTCCTTAAGATAGAGATACCCCAGTATTGCGGCTATATCAATTGTGTAACTGGATAGTAGTTTCTTTATCATTCTGACGCGGTATCGTGCCAAAGCGAGTTCAAAAGGCACAAGCGATTTCTCCTTTTCGTACTGCGGTAAAGCTTCATTTAAGACCGCTTTATAGGGCGAATCGGGCAGTAACTGTATGGCAGAACTTATGCTATCAGCCGAAAGCACGTACCGTACAATATCAAAATCAAATGCATAAGAGTACGGCATAAAGTATCGTTCGGTCTCACTCTCCGACACCTCCTCCACTTTACACCGCAGCAGTATCATGAGGTTGGTGATGTCAACCTCGGTACCTATTACCCTGAGCGCTACCTCTTTCTCTCGACCGTGTAAGTGCTGCATTCTGTTCCAGATGGAATCGAATAACTCGCGATCAAGCGCGGTTTCAATATCCAGCAGCCGCCGGGTGTTCAGTGACTCCAGTATTCTGCGGTAAGGGCTATCCAATCGCTTTATCACACTGTCTAACGAATCAGCATCGATCAATACGCTCATACGTCGTCCGAAGAACGATTCAACGGGAAAGAGCGGTAGTTCTTCCGTAACGCGTGCCAATTTTGCCCGTATTATCGCTTTCACGTTCATCACCTCGAACCGACGGAAGAGCTCAATGAGGAAATCCTTCGTCGGTGGATTCGTCGATCTTATCACCATCAGGTACTGATCTATCAGTTCCTGCTTCAATGCCTTCTCTATCGCACGTGCATCAACCCTGTTAAGCCCTTCGAAGACAGTTTTATACGGACTTTCCAGCATAAGAGCCAGGAAATCGTCTTTACGTGCATCAGCAAGCTCTTTCAGAAACCTGTCGTCCAGCATATCACTTATTCGTGCTCTTATTCGTGCAAATACGTATGCATATTCCGCTACACTCATGCCTCCGTCCTCTTAAAAATGGGGCTGCGGAGATTTGAACTCCGGTTACCAGCTCCCCGAGCTGGGAGGATGACCTGGCTACCTTACAGCCCCTTTTACTTCCTATTTATTTCTATTGTTTTAATATAACCACCACGTTATTTAAGGGATAGATGAGGTAAAGGGTGGAAAGGATGAGGGATGTTGCTATAATAGGGGTGGGACATACGAAATTTGGTAGGGCAACAAAGAGTTCTTTAGAGTTATTTTCAGAAGCGGCGTTGCAGGCGATGGATGATGCGGGTGTTACGGGCAAGGAGATAGAGGCGCTATTTCAAGGTGCGGCATTACCCGGTTTTGAAGAGGGTCAGGTAATGCCTGCTGCGTTCTCCGCTGCCGAACTCAATCTGGGACCCATACCGGCGACGCGGTATGAGGGTGCATGTGCATCTGCGTCGGTCGCGATACGTGACGCGGTGATGTGGGTGGCTTCCGGTACTTACGATATCGTTCTGGCTGGCGGTGTTGAGAAAGCGTTGTTGATGGGTACCGCATTTGCAACCCGGACATTTGCTATGAGCTGTCATTCGCCAACGGAAGGACCGGTGGGGCTCACATTTCCGGGTGTGTTCGCAATGGCTGCGAGGCGTTACGCGGTGGAATACGATATCCCGCTGGATGTGCTGCGGGAGAAGATGGCATATGTCTCGATTAAGAATCACAGACATGGTGCGTTGAATCCGCTGGCGCAGTTTTATAAGAAGATGGGCGATCTCAAAGTGGAGGATGTGGTGAATGCGAGGATGGTAGCAGATCCGCTTACGCTACTCGATTGCTGTCCTTTTTCAGATGGTGCTGCAGCACTCGTACTGTGTGATGCCGAAGTGGCGAGGAAATACACGGATGATCCGGTCTATGTACTGGGTACCGGGCAGGCATCGGGCAGTGCATTATCAAAGATGGAGGACATAACGAAGCCGGTATCACGAATAGAATCAGCAAGATCGGCGTTTAAACAGGCAAGGCTTGAGCCGAAGGATATAGACCTGCTGGAGATTCATGATTGCTTCACGATCGCCGAATTGATAGCACTGGAGTGTATGGGTTTCTTCGACTGGGGTGAAGCTGCAACGGCGACCGAAGAGGGAGAAACTGAGATCGGTGGCAGGATACCGACGAATATGTCGGGTGGATTGATCGGTAAGGGTCATCCGATAGGCGCAACGGGCGCATCTCAGGTCTACTGGATAGTCAAGCAGATGCGTGGTGAAGCGGCAAAAGGTAATCAGATAGACCCTGTTCCGGAGTATGGCATGACCGATACGCTCGGCGGGGACTTCGGTACTCTGTGCCATCTGATTTTAGGACGGGTCAGGAGGGGATAGAAAAATGGTAGGAAGAACACAGGAGGAGATAGAGAAGGAACTATCTAAGGAGTACATACCGTTGAGCTATGCGGAGTATGAAGAGGGTTTGAGTAACGGTA
This sequence comes from Methanosarcinales archaeon, assembly GCA_025464325.1. Taxonomy (GTDB): domain Archaea; phylum Halobacteriota; class Syntropharchaeia; order Alkanophagales; family Methanospirareceae; genus G60ANME1. The sequence continues at coordinate 19,462 of JAODGH010000038.1, forward strand.
AACTACTGGGTTTACGGTGCCAGTCCTGTGGCAAGATAACATCGCATCCCATGCCGGTCTGTCAGTGGTGCGGTAGCCGTGATATGGAGCGTGTGGAACTGAGTGGCGAAGGGGAATTACTCACATTCACGGTTATACGTGTGGCGCCCGAGGGTTTTGATGCGCCTTATGTGCCGTGCCTGGTAAAGACACTCGAAGGACCTACAGTAATTGCACGACTTGATCTGACGCCCGAAGAGGCTTCGCAGGAGCTGATAGGTAAAAGAGTGAAGATGAGCGGCACATATAAATATGAAGGTGACAAATACTCAGCAGGGGCGCACGTATGTCCTGTTTTCAGGATCATAGAATAAATAAGAGCAAATGAGTGTGAAGAGAGTGTGTGTTGTTGGTATTGGGGTGATGGGCAGCGGTATCGTGCAGGTCTGTGCACAGTCCGGCTATGAGACCTCAGTTGTGAGCAAGGACCAGGCATCTCTGGAACGGGGGTTGAATAAGATCCGGGCGAGCCTTGCCAGGCTGGTGGCTAAAGGGCGCATGAAGCAGGAGGAGATGGACAGGATTATGGGTGCCATACACGGCTCGACAAGCCTGGAAGATTGTGCGAAAGATGCAGACGTAGTTATTGAGGCGGTATATGAGGATATGGCGGTAAAACGCGATGTATTCAAGCAACTGGATCAGGTATGCCCGACACATGCAATCATCGGTAGTAACACCTCAACGTTTCCAATCACAATGCTTGGTGCAATAACCAGGCGACCTGATAAGGTTATCGGGATGCACTTCATGAATCCGGTACCACTGATGCGTGGTGTGGAGGTGATAAGATCCCTGATGACATCGGACGACACGGTGGAGAAGACACTAACGTTTCTCAAGTCCCTGGGCAAGGAGACGGTGATAGTGAAGGACTCACCTGGCTTCGTCACGAGCAGGATGATGTGTCTCATATTGAACGAAGCGGTAAAGATGTACGAGAGTGGACTGGCATCCATAGAGGATATAGACAGGGTACTGAAACTCTCGTTTAACTGGCCGCAGGGTCCTTTCGAGCTGTTAGACCTGATCGGTATAGACATCGTGGTGGCGGTTCTCAACACCATATATAATGAGACTGGCTGGGAACGATTCAAGCCAGCGGTACTCATGACGCAGATGGTAAACGCCGGCTGGACGGGCAGGAAAGTGGGTAAAGGGTTCTATGAGTACTGACGTGAGATGAAGCTGATCACCCTGGGCTTCATTTTCGTGATCATCGGTGTGATACTCATCACGGTGGGTATGCTGAAGATGGTGGCATCACGCACGGGTGAGTCGGAGGTGCGGGGCGGGGGCGTTATTATGATAGGACCGATACCGATCATCTTCGGTACCGATGTGGGTGCATTAAAAGCAGTTATGATTCTCGCGATACTACTGATGGTACTTGCCACCATCCTCCTGTTTGTTGTACCGCCAAGGATGTAGGTCCTCAGAGCTTCTTCCGCCCTATATCTATGTACCGGATCCGGTGGTTGGTGTCATTATACGCGAATACCATGCGTTTTTTAACGCCATGTGCCAGCCGTACCGCCCTCGCCAGTTCATGTGTGGCGAATATATAATCAGGCGGGACGACATACACGAGAAATGACGAGTGTTTCTGCTGTGATGCGGTATAAACCCTGAAATGTGAGCCGAACTTGAACCCGGTCTTCAATATCAGCCCTTTAGCCCGCAAATCGCAATAAACGTCGAACTTAGCCTTGAAATCGCGCGTCTTTGATGCTGCGTACTCAAGAAACTGCTCGATATCTCTACCACCGGTGCACGCACCGTGCTGCAAGAGGTACGCGGTCTCGATCAGCGATAGTACCAACCGGTCGCCCATCAATTTACCGTACATGTTTTTATGCAGCCTCTCCACTGTAGCACGGTCATGGACAAGTACCCGATCACCAGCCACAGAGCACGAAGCGATTGGCGTTTCATCTTCTTCTTCGTGGTGAGAACCCTCCAGTCGCGCTTCACCCACCACATAGTACGTGACATCGCTCTCGTCATCAACGATCGCGAGGATCAGTTCCTTCCTCATGTTACGCGCTGAGTTGATCAGCCTGTCCAGTTCCTTAACGGGTATCGAATCACTCTCCCGGCGGATAATAATGATATACTTAGCGGGTTTATCGCCCGCCCGGGCACCCCGGGGATAGAGCCAGAAGAAGACTCTGCCGGGTTTAACCGCATAACCACGCTCTTTCAAATCGGTATAAACCATGTATCGTATGATGAAGTCGGGATTGGTACTGCTAACTTTAGATAAGAACACCTCGCGCTCCATACCCTTCAACTTCAATCTGCCTTTCTCGAGCAGGAACACCGCTTCTTCTGGCGATAGCTTCTCACCATCAATTATCACGGATTCCTCAGTTATCTGAGCTTTATCATCCATGATCGATCAAATAGTGAGCATCCTCTCAATAGCCCTTCGCGCTTTTGTCGCTATTTCGGGTGGCACTCGCACCACGGGCTCTTCCCGCTCCAGTGCCCGCGCTATATTCGCCAGGGTATGCATCTTCATCTGCGGGCACACTGCTGTATCAGAAATGGGGTAGAACTTCTTATCGGGCGCTTCCTTCTTCAGTCGGTACAGCAATCCAATCTCAGTACCAATGAGGAACTCCGTACCCGGTTCATGCTCTTTACAGATCCTGACCATACCACTGGTTGAAGCAATATAATCCGCGATATCCTGTACTTCCGGTATGCATTCGGGATGAACAATGACCTTCGCATCGGGGTGTGCCTCCTTCGCTTTTTGCACATCGCTGAGTACTATCTGATGGTGAGAGGGGCAGAGCCCGTGTTGAGGTACCGGTATGACGGTTTTGTCTGTCGCTTTCTGCGCATAGTATGCGAGATTGCGGTCGGGACCAAAGATAACGATCGAGGAACTCATCGCATTGACCACCTCTCTCGCATTAGCGGAGGTGCAGATGCAGTCGGCGAGTGCCTTACTCTCCGCGAGGGTATTTACATACAGGACCACTTCAGCATCTGGATACTTCCGCTTCATCGCCTTGAGATCCTCCACGCGCAACTGCTGCGCCATCGGGCATATCGCACCCGTATCGGGTATGAGGACTTTCTTATCGGGATTGAGTATGGCAGCGGTCTCAGCCATGAAATCAACGCCGCAGAATACGACGATCTCGGCGTTCGTCTCCATCGCCTTCCTCGCCAGTTCCAGAGAATCGCCGACAAACTCCGCGATGTCCTGTACCTCGCCCCTCTGATAATTATGAGCGAGTATAACCGCGTTCTTCTCCCGCTTCAACTGTTCTATCTCTTCGATCATTGATTGACACATAAAGAGAGGGGCGTTTATTAATTATTTTTCAGGTCTTGCCGGTCGAGCACCGTGCGTAAACCGAAAGTTTTATATATACCAAATTTCTATTGGAAATATGGTAAGAAGCAAACACAGAAGAAGCACATGCTAAAAGCATATGCTTTTATATATATGAAAAGACTAAAATACGGTGGGTGTGGGATAAGATGAGTCGCGGAGAAGGGATATGTTGTGAATGCGGGTATATGGTAAGAAGCAGGATGAAGGTGGTAGCCACGATATTCAGTGTTGTTTTTATACTATCCGGGGCGGTTATCGCTACCGGGAGTGCGAATCCGCCGGCACTTCCACCGCCACAGGTGATCACCATCACGGTGAATCAGACCTGTATAACTCCCGGTGGTGTGGCGGAGATAACAGCACGGGCACTGGATAGAAATGACGCTCCACATGAATGGCCACTTCGATTTAAGATCATTAATGGACCTGCAGATGCTGAGTTGAGTACGGTTGAGGGTGCGTACGAGGACTATTGTGTGAATGTGACAGATGCCAGCGGTTATGCACATGCGAAACTGAAAGCCGGTGCCCTGACGGGTACCGTGGAGATCATGGTTTATTATCTCGACCAAACAGACGGGGTACCATATGTTACAGCATCAAATACGACCGATGTGATAATAGCGACACAGTGTGAGGGACCCGAGCTGGTAGTTACGAAGGTAGAGCCCAATTGCGGGTTCATGTTCGCGAATGAGAGTAATATAATAAGTGCAACGATACAGAACAGTGGTACAGAGGATGCCGGTGCATTCAATGTCAGCTTTGAGATAGCTGGCGGTGCTAAAAAGGAGGTACGGATTGCTGAAGGACTTGCGACAAATAGCAGTGTCGAAGTTACGGTTACTGACGATAGCGTGCACAAAGCGGGGGAAAGTGTAGCGATACGGGTGAATGCGGACTGCAACGCTGAGATACAGGAGATCGACGAATCGAACAACATAAAAGAAGTGGATGAAACAGTGGTGAATAACGGCTATAAGGGCAAGCGATATACAGAGGGCGCGAGTGGCGATATTAGCACCTGGCGACGTTATGCTGTCAATGGCAATGTCATATATTCAACGGGTGACAGTCAATATCTGAGTGGGTCGAAGACCCCGTGGTATAATTATACCGTCAACTGGAGCGCGCTGTCTGTTCCGGGAACGGTAAAAGAGGCGAGGTTGTATGTGTATTATAACTGGGATAAGGTGCAGGGTATGCCTGACAATGTCAGTTTGAAGTTTAACGGTGATACAATAACGAGGGATGCGTTCTATACCGATCGTAAGGGATACGACGGCAGTAACTATCCGTACGGGATGCTTGTGTATAACGTGACGACAGAGTTCAATAAGGCTGGTACCAACACTGCGGTACTTGAGAATCATTATCCGGTTGCGGGTAATCCTTCGATAAATGGTATGCTGCTGGTGATAGTATACGAGAGCGAGACTGAGCCGCAGCGGGTTATATTAATAAATGAGGGGTACGATCTGCTGTACGGTGGTTCCAGCAAGTGTACCAGTGCGGATGAGGCGACTGCGTTTGCACCGTTCACGTATGTCATAGAAGATCCGGCTAACGTGAGTGCGAGATTGATAACCGTTGCACCGGACGCGTCCGATGAGGGTGAACTGATATTCAACGGGCATGTGTGGCATGATGC
>JAODGH010000028.1:0-37353 GCA_025464325.1 Methanosarcinales archaeon
CCATGTTATCATGTCGGTGTAAAATAAACGGTATTTATGATAGTGGCACTACTTATAGCTGTCCTACGCAAAAGTCGATAATACCCGGTGAGGCTTTTTTGTTACTTAACTTCTAATTACGACGTGCCAAAAATTATCAATTGCTGACTGAATCACCATCCACGTACCTGCATCATCTCTGTCTCCTGCAGTGCGTTCACCTCTACGCCTTTCATCGGCATGCCCAGCCCTCTCGATATCTCTGCCAGTTGCTTTGGATCGTCATAGCAGTTAACTGCCTGTACAATCGCAGAAGCCATCCGTGACGGATTCTCAGATTTGAATATCCCGGATCCCACGAAGACACCATCTGCACCGAGTCGCATCATGAGTGCGGCATCAGCAGGTGTCGCAATACCACCCGCAGCGAAGTTGACCACCGGTAGCCGCTGCAGTCCTGCAGTCTCATGTACCAGCTCATACGATACCTTCAGCTCCTTCGCCACATCTCGCAGTTCCTCCTCGGTCTTGCCTTTCAGCGATCGTATCTCGCCCATGATCAATTTCATATGCCGAACCGCTTCCTTGACATCGCCCGTACCCGCTTCTCCTTTTGTCCTTATCATCGCCGCACCCTCTTCTATACGTCGCAGTGCCTCGCCCAGATCGCGAGCACCACAGACGAACGGTACGGTGAATTTACGCTTATCCACATGATGCGTATCCACGGGTGTCAGAACCTCCGATTCATCCACCATATCAACACCAAGAGCTTCCAGTATCTCCGCCTCCACAAAATGACCTATCCGGCATTTCGCCATTACCGGTATGGTAACCGCATCCATTATCTCCGTGATAACCGCGGGGTCTGCCATTCGTGCCACCCCTCCCGCTCTCCTTATGTCCGCAGGTACGGCATGTAATGCCATCACCGCAATAGCACCCGCCTCCTCAGCTATTACCGCCTGCTCTGCGTTCGTAACATCCATAATGACCCCTCCCTTCTGCATCGACGCAAATCCACGTTTCAAAAGCTCTGTTCCACGCCTGAGATTCCCGATCATTATTCTATCCTCCATATCCTCTCACCTCACCATTAAAGTATAGCTACGAGATAAAAATTGTTCCAGAATTGGAACCTAAGGAGCGAACATGGAACTTATCTTCTCCACGTTCTTCGTCTTCGCAAATATCGTGACCAGGTCGTGTGGTTTAATTACTGTATCGCCCTTTGGCAGTATTATATCACCATCACGCTCTATTGCCACTATTATCCCATCTTTTAGGCGCAATTTGGAGATCTTCTTCCCCACTACCTTGGATTTATCTGATACGGCAATCTCAAATATCTCAGCTTTACCGCCACTTACCGGCAGGAAATCCCTTATTCGGGGTCGTTTCACAGAGAAAGAGGTGACTGGCGACCGTCATGTCTGGATTCTCATACATATGTATGCCCGCCTCTTTGAACATCTCTACATGCTCTTCCTGGTTCACCACCGCGACTGTCTTCTTGGTACCCATACCCTTCGCCGTTAATGCCATCATCAGGTTTGCGGCATCATCCGATGTCGTGGCTATAAGCGCGTGTGCCCTGTGCGCTTCCGCCTGTTCTAATGTCGATCGCTCTGTTGCATCTCCCACTATCGTCAGTACGTCGTACTTCGCTGCTATCTCACGGCATCGCTTCTCATCCTGGTCTATCACCACCACGTCGTTCTTCTCCTGCGTCGCCAGCTTCACCAGGTTCTTACCGATTCCGCCTAACCCCACTATTATCAGATACATCGATCTTGATTTACTGCCACTCACTAAAAATAATTGCCACTTGCATAAATATTGCTTCTTTCATTAGCACGCGCTAAGCATTTGACAGTCTCTGTCGCGTTTCACTTACTGGTGCGAACCTGGAATTCTCAGAGGAACTTGAACGTGTGACTCGACAAAGCCGCTACCTAAGATGATGCGGTGTTACGGTTATTCAGTCCCAACCGACGATTACAGTTCCTTTTGATTTCAGAGACCACATCCTCAAAAGTGCTTCTCTCTGCCACTATATCGGCGGATATACCGGCTTCAGCTATCGTTTTAGCGGTCAGATCACCAATAGCAGTGACTTTTGCGGTTCTTAATAGCGCGGTTATATCCTCCTCCAGCCGGAATTTCGATGCGAGCTCGCGGAAGTACTTAAAGGTCAGTGAGCTGGTGAAGATGATATAATCAGGTTGATACTCGATGAGCTCGACGAATCGCCTCCTCTGTGATTCGGTCTCGATTAATCGTGGCTCGTAAACTGCTATATCCACCACATACGCACCTCTGGTCCGAAGGAACTCGGTGAGTTGTTTGCCACCGGCGGCACTACGCAGTAATACTATTTTGGCAGCGGTAGCGGCACGGGGCGTCAGCAGTTCCATAAGTCCTTTCGCACTGTATTCCTCGGGCATTAATGAGACATCAACACCTCGTTTTTGTAGCTCATCGCGTGTCGTTGGTCCGATAGCGCATACCTCCACGGCAGATAACTTAGCCTTCAGATCAAATCCGGCATCGTCACAGATGCGGAATGTCTTCTGCACACCGTTCAGGCTGGTGAAAACGACTATATCTACATTACTTGCAAACGCTTTCTCTATCTCTTCTACCGCATCTTTACGCGTTACCAGCTGAAATACCGGGAAACCGAAGAAATCGAAGTTGTACCTCGCTGCTATCTCTTTCGCTCGGGTAACCATGTTCTCTGGTCTGAAAGCGGCTATCTTCATCTCAAGATTAGAAGGATTGAGGTCATAAAAAAATTACATTCGACGGGCTTCTTCCTTCAGCTTCGATGCTCGTCTGGACCCAACACCCGGCACTTGCTTCAGAGCTGTTAGATCCGCCCTTGCAACTGCTTCGGCTGTTCTGAACCCCGCGGAATATAAATTACGGGCGATCACTCTGCCAACGCCTCTTATCGCTACCAGGCTGAGCAATTCTGACCTGACTCCGTGCTTTATCCGCTCTTTCAACTCTGCCATTCTTTTATACACTGTATCGGCACCGAGATATCGTGCTATACGTGTGGCAGCATAGCAGAGCCACTCCAGTGCGTAGAGGTTGGTGTGTATCTCGCCTGGATAGATGCCGAATTTCGTCTTCAACTCAGGATAGCTCATCTCGTCTATCCATGCATGCGCTACGATAGCTGTTCCGAGTGCATAACCACAGGCGTACACCATATCAATATTATCCGTGAGGTTCATTGCGATGGTTTGCGCATCTTTTACGTTCAGCGGTGTCACTTCCTCACACCCGCACAGTATCATCAGGAGGTCGAAATCGTTCATCTCACGTCCTGATTCAAGTTTTTCTATGCCAGATTTCAGGCTCAGGGCAGACCCGATGGAGAGGTACAACCTGGAAGATAGTTTACCAAAATCAGTTGCACTTACGTACACTTTTTTACCCGCGCTCTTTTGCGTTATCAAGCCATCATCCTCCAGTTCATCCAGAATATCGCTCAGTTCTTCCTTTAACGCTTCGACACGCGCACGATTCTGAAACGCAAAGAATGTACGATCGATGAACTCTTCTATCTCTTCTATGGTGTGTGCACCGGCAACTATGGTGGCAAGTATCTGGTCCATCATGTCCCCGTTCGAGAAGCGCGATTCTATCCGTTCAAGTTCACCATTTATGTATACATGCTCTATCTCGTCACGTTCCGCCTCGTTACGCGCTACTATTACTCCCAGACCGTAATCGTCATACTCCGGTCTGCCCGCCCGTCCAAATACCTGTTTTACCCAGCTTACCGGCATCGGCTCAATGCCACGACCGGGTGTAAAGAACCTATAATTCCGGATCAGTACCATCCGGGCTGGTAGCGATACACCCATAGCGAGCGTGGGTGTGCAACATATCACCTTCAGCCGATGTGCGAGAAAACTCTCTTCCAGCAAACGCCTCTGCTCCGGATGCAGCCATGAGTTATGGTATGCTACGCCATGTCGTACCATCTCAGCGAGATCATCAACACCGATATCAACCCGTTCTGCGAGTTCGTCCAGGTACGGATCGCTATAGTCAATGCGTTTCGCCAGCTTACGAGCGAAAGAAGCAGCTCCGCGTTTCGTATTCACAAACACGAGTACCTGCGCGCCATTTCTCACCTCATCCAGCACACGTTTTATGGTTGTGCTATCACTCGATGCAACGAGGATATCCTCCTTCAGTGGTACAGGACGCCAGCTGGATTGTACGATATCTGCCCGTAACCAGCATGCGAAATCATCTGCATTGGGTATCGTTGCAGAGAGTGCGATGATTCGTGCAGAGGGGTTGAAACTGAGGAACCGTGCTATTGCCCCTTCCAGCCGTGGTCCCCGCTTCTCATCCCCTATCACGTGTATCTCATCCAGAATAAGAACGGTGATCCTATCCAACCATGAGGGTTTCAATCTCGTGAGTGAATCGAGCTTCTCCAGGGTGAGTATGATTATATCATTATTTGCCAGATATCTGGAGCTACTCTCGTAATCGCCGGTTGATATACCTATCTTGAGAGCGGTGTATCGCTCTTTAAAAGTGCGATATTTCTCATATGCCAGCGCAACCAGCGGTACAACATAGAGGCACTTGCCCGATGCCGTGATTATGGATTCTAACATGACCAGTTCTGCCAGCAACGTCTTACCACTGGCTGTAGGTGTGGCGATAACGAAATTCCTGTCGGTATCGAGCAGTCCCGCGCGTATCGCATCCACCTGCGGCGGGTATAACTCGAGATCAGCCATGAAGACGCTTAAGTCTCGCCAGAGCTTTAAATCTGATAACCTCATTATTCTATCTTGTTATAAATTATACGAATATAGCATAAAGAGAGGATAGCGATGGTGAAGAAGCATAAGAAGGGGAAGAAGGGGAAAGTAACGAAATCGGCGGGCAGGTTTGGTGTACGATATGGCAGAAAGATACGGAAGATGGTGGCTGATATTGAGGAACAGACCAGAGCGGCACATAAATGCCCGAGATGTGGTCGAAACTCGGTCAGACGTAAGGGTACCGGTATATGGCATTGTTCAAGATGTGGCTATACTTTCGCGGGTGGTACGTACATACCGCAAACACCGGCGGGTATAGCAATTGAGAGAGCGATAAAGCGAGAAGCGGGAGGTGAATGATCGATTTATGGGCTACTATTGTTTGAGATGCAAGCGAGTTGTGGAGTTGAAGAGCGATTATCAGGGCATACGTTGCCCATACTGTGGCTATCGCGCACTGAGGAAGGAGAGATCCTCTGTGATGGTGAAGAAACTAAAAGCTGTTTGAGCGTATACAGAAACGGATGGAGATCGAATTTGAAGTGCGCGGTACCGGACTTGATATCATATACAGGGCTTTAAGAGTGGAAGGACCCGTAGCGCTGAGGAACGGGCGGTTGTACATGCGGTTCGAATGTGACGAGGCAGAAATTACGCGGCTACGGGCGATGGTGAACACATGGCTACGATTACTTAAGATCGCATCAGAGATGGTGGAGATCTCAAAGGGATGCAATTCAATCAATAAAATCAATAAATAATATCATGGTGATATGATATAGTATGCCGCCGTAACTCAGTTGGTAGAGTGCCCGGCTGTTAACCGGATAGTCACAGGTTCGAGTCCTGTCGGCGGCGTCTCTTATAACCACTATAAATCAAATTCACCAGCTCTCTGAAATCAATCTTACCCGTGTAAAGGGCACTGCCTATCACCACCCCGCAGGCACCCGTTTCTGCTATCTTTATCACATCTTCGACAGTGGTCACACCCCCGGAGACGATCACGGGTAACGTTGCATAGCTGATGAACTCCTCGATAACCGTGATATTTATACCCCGCATCAACCCTTCTACGTCTATGTTCGTGAAGAGTATACTGCCAGCACCCATATCCGCCGCTTTCGCCGCTGCTTCTCTCAATCCCATGTCGGTTACTTCACGCCAGCCATCTATCGCGACCTTACCATGCCGCACGTCCAGTGCAATCATCACCCTATCGGGCGAGAACTCATCCACAATTCGCTCTATAAGCTGTGGTGACCTGAATATTGCCGTGCCGAATATCACACGATCAACACCGAGCAGAAGCAATCGCGTAGCGGATTCATAGGTTCTGATCCCGCCACCCACCTGGATCTTTGCACGGCTATTCACACGTTCTATTATATCCCTGATGATCGTGAAATTATCACTATAGCGAAAAGCGGCATCAAGGTCTATTATATGCAAGCGCGATGCACCCATATTAAGCCATTCAAGAGCAATTGACGCGGGGTTACCGGCAGAGAATATCACGGCATTCCGATCGCCCTGTTGTAATTGCACACATCTGCCACCTTTCAGGTCTATTGCAGGAATGACCTCGAATTCCATTTGTAGAGAGATAAATGGTCTGTCTTTTTATAAATGTTGCAATAAATTAGGAATTGTAAATGAAGGGGGAAGAGCTATTCCATGCGGAGGTGCAGCGTTTCAACAGCCGATTGTTTGAGCTAATTGAGGAGCGAACGCGTAGTTGTAACAATAAGATACTCTCTGATGCGTTGAATTATATAAGGGAAACCGGAGGCAAACGACTCCGCCCTATAATATGCCTGCTTGCCGCAGAGGCAGTAGGAGGATCACGTGATAAAGCACTCTCCACCGCTATTGCCATTGAACTATTACACAATGCCACACTTGTTCATGATGATATCATAGATGATAATGCGATAAGACGACGGAATCTCTCCAATCCCGCCAGGTTTGGTGCGAAGAATGCAGTACTGATGGGTGATCTTCTACTTGGCTTCTCGTGCGAGATGCTGGCGGAATGTGGAGAACCTGAAGTGGTGAGAGTGGTAATGAGAGCCCTCTCGGACATAGCTCTCGGGCAGTACAGAGAATTCACGCTCCGATTACGTGCGCTCGATGAGGTTACAGAACGTGCGTACATGGAGGTTGCGGAAATGAAAACTGCTTCCGCTTTCATGGCGAGTGCGGAGGCGGGCGCTATACTTGGCTGTGGTGGTGAAGTAGAAATAGAGAACCTCCGGAATTATGGTAAGAACCTCGGGGTGGCATTCCAGATACAGGATGACATACTCGATATATGCGGCGATTCCGCGAAGACGGGTAAGCCCATCGGGCTGGATATAAGGAACCGGGAACGAACTATCCTTGTGATTCACGCACTGAAACATGCCAGTTGTGCGGATAGAGCATACATAGAAGATATAATGACGGGTAAAATAGAAGCGGCAGATATAGAACGGGTCAGGGAGATAATGGTCAGTACGAACTCGATAAAATATGCCATCACACTGTCTAAGGATCTGTTATTGGATGCTAAAGCCAACTTAGAATGCCTTGAAGATTCCGATGCGAAATACAAACTGCAGTTAATTGCGGATTCCGTGGCGGTGCGGATAAAAGATCAGATGCTCGATGCGTACGTATGAGCCCGAATCATGAGCCATGAGTTGATACTCGCGGGTAAGTTCGTCTATGGTAGTGCATTCGAGGACAGAGCCGGTTACATTGTCACAGAAGGCGACAGGATAAAAGAGATCGGCACAGATAGTGCGGTGGATAGTGCGATAGAAGGCTACATTATCCCTTCGTTCGTCAATGCGCACACACATATCGGCGATTCCATTGCGAAAGAGCCGCTTCTTTTACCACTGGAACAGTTAGTGGGTCCGGGTGGGTTAAAAGAGCGGTTACTTGCTCAGACACCGAACGAAGTACAGATAGAGGGAATGAGAGGAACAATCGAGGATATGGCGGGTTGTGGCATACAGTTGTTCTGTGATTTTCGTGAGGGTGGACTCGTGGGTGTAAACATGCTGAAGACCGCACTGGACAGCAATACGAGGTTGAAAGTGAAGATACTTGGTCGACCTGTTGCAGAAGACGATACCGACATTGAAGACCTGATCGAGTCTGTAGATGGATTCGGAATAAGCAGTACCGCAGATTGCGACAGGGACGCACTCGTTGAGATAGTCGCAGTGGCACGTAGCAGGGGTAAGATGTTCGCTATTCATGCGGGCGAACGCGATACGGGTGATATAGAGGATGCAATAGAGCTTGAACCTGATTTCATAGTACATCTGACGAAAGCGTCACGAAGGCACTTCAGGAAGATGCATGACCGGGGCATCAATGCCGTTATCTGTCTCAGATCCAACCTGGTAACGGGCATGGGTGTACCACCGGTGCAGCAGATGCTCGAATCTGATTTGATCGTAGGTAGCGGTACTGATAACGTAATGCTGAACTCACCGGATATATTCAGGGAGATGGAGTTCATATCGAAGCTACTTCGGATTGACGAACACGAGGTATTGAGGATGTGTACGTGGAACTCTGCGAAAGTACTCGGAGCGGCAGATACGGGTATTATAGAAGAGGGTAAGAAGGCGAATCTGCTGGTCATACGTGCCGATACACCGAATATGAGTCACATAACGAACTGGATAAAAGGTATAGTACGAAGGGCTACACGGGCAGATATCGGTGCTATCGTGTACGAAGGGAAACTGGTGCGATTATGTGCCCAGCTCCCATGATTCTAAGTACTCACGTTGCTCTTCTGTCAGTTCCTCGATCTCGACATTCATCGATCTCAGTTTCAAATTCGCCACCTCTGTATCTATCTCACCGGGGACCGAATACACGTTATTATCAAGCTGTTCATGGTTCTCAGCGATGTATCGTGCACAGAGTGCCTGATTGGCGAAGCTCATGTCCATCACCTCGGGTGGGTGTCCGTATGCCGCTGTGAGGTTTACTATCCTGCCTTCTGATAGCAGATACAGCTTCCTGCCATCTTCCAGCCGGTACTCATCAACGTTATCCTTTATATGCCGCTTCTCTACCGCCTGCTGCTCCAGATCCGCTATATTGATCTCGACATTGAAATGACCCGTATTGGCGAGTATGGCACCATCTTTCATCAACCTGAAATGTTCGCCCCGTATAACCGATATATCACCAGTGGCTGTGATGAAGAGGTCACCAATTCTGGCAGCTTCGCGCATGGGCATCACCCGATAACCGTCCATAACCGCTTCCAGCGCCTTACGTGGGTTCGTTTCTACCACGACCACCGAAGCCCCGAGCCCTTTTGCGCGTAGCGCCACACCACGTCCACACCAGCCGTAACCTGCTACCACGACTACCCTGCCCGCAAGCAGGATATTCGTGGCGTTCATTACCCCGTGCAGGGTCGATTGCCCGGTGCCATACCTGTTATCGAACATCATCTTCGTCTCTGCATTGTTGACAGCAATGACCGGGAATAGGAGCTTATTGTCCCGTGCTCTCGCACGATGTCTTATAACACCCGTTGTGGTCTCTTCACATGCACCCTTCACCGATTGCGGGTTGCCTTCCGCATGTACTGCGGTGATAGCATCGCCACCATCATCGAGCACAATGGTGGGCTCTATCCTGAGTGCCTCCTTCATACAGTTGTAGTACTCAGCCTCTGTCTCCCCACGGAATGCATAGGTCTTTATGCCCGCAGCTGCCAGCGCCGCCGCAATATCATCCTGAGTTGATAACGGATTCGCGGCTGTCAGTGCGACATCAGCACCACCAGCCCGTAGTGTCAATATTAGATTCGCGGTCTCTACCGTGACATGCAGACATGCCATTATCCGTTCACCGGCAAGAGGCTTCTCACGCATGTATCGCTCCCTTATGAGTGCAAGAACCGGCATTCTGCCACTTACCCACTCGATTCGCCTGTCTCCAGCTTCTGCAAGCTTTATATCACGTACCAGATAGTCCTGCATCGTCATAGAAGGATGGATGACATATCAAGTATAAAAAGGTTTTTATTTTGCTATGATTTACGAAGATGTAGGAGTGAGAGAAGGGTGGAACGATGATAGTGAAAGAGGTGGTGGATGAGAGTATTTTAACGCTTGTAGAGGCGAAGGAGCTGCTTAAAGGTCTCGTTGTGACGATGAAAGAGCCAGAGAGTGAAATAGAATCAGAAGAGGAAGAGGAGGTGAGATATGAGCAGAGGAAGGCGCTTGAACACACAACAAAATTCGCCAGGCTCAACATAGAGGATGCAAGAGCGCTCATGAATGAATTATTGAATTTAGAGAAGATGAATAAGAAGATCGCCGTACAGATCGTTAATTTGATGCCGGGCAGTAAGAACGAAGTGAGAGCGATATATGCAAAGGAGAATTTTACGCTTTCCGAAGACGACATAGAGACGATACTTGACTGTGTAGCGAAATACAGGTAGGCTGAGGTTAATTTATCCAGATAGAAGTGAGAGAAGGGATGAGAGATAAGCGGGGGCGGGCGGGTAGGCAAGATAAGAAACGGGAGACCTATGCACGTGTCCTCGATTATCTACCCTATGGGCATCCTGATGATACTCGCCCGGTATACCAGAAGAAGCCACTTGTACAGGCGATAGGTGAAGAGCGGTTTGTTCTCATGGAACTTTCGCCAAAGAAGGACAAAATCCCATCGGTCCATGAGCGTGTGTACATAGGCGAGGGCGAGCGTGAAGTGATAGACCATGTAGTGAAGAAGCTGAAGTATGAGGATCTGACACAGACCGCGAAGGTGGAGTTACGATACGTAATTGAGGAGATAGTGAAGGCAAATGAGGCACGATTCATAAACGTGTTCAATGATGCGAGACCAATCACCACCCGGCTACACACACTTGACCTCTTCCCCGGTATAGGCAAGAAACTGATGTGGGCGATACTGGAGGAGAGGAAGAAGGGTAGATTCACGAGTTTTGATGACCTTACAAAGCGAGTCAAGGGGCTTTATCACCCTGAGAAGATAATTGCGAAACGAATAGAGGATGAGATAAAGAACGAGCACATAAAGTATCGCATTTTTACTGCTTGAGTAATTTTCCAAAACTCCACCTTACCCCACTTTTCTTACTCACGCTCCATAGTGCATGATAGCAATTAAATGCAGACGTAGTGAATACCATCGACCGTAACCCGCGCTATGGTCGTGGCACGTCGTTATCTGCGTTAAATACGTTCTTTATTACGGCGTAATGCCTCTCACCAGGCGCTCTCTTAAGGTTTATGCTCTCTTATTCTGCAGTTTATCTCGTTGTCCGTTTCATCTTGGCGTTTGCAGGTGCACCGATAACATTTATCCCGAGCCGATGCGGTTGTTGTTTCAATACATACTTTTGCATACTCCTCATTGATTGCATAATGGATTAACGACCGCATGATGCTTATATGCTGCTAATAGCTTATAATACTCTCTATTTTGCGATCGAATGGTTTTTACTGGAAATTTGGTTGTTGTTTCAAAGGAGTATTCTGGAAAATCTCTTATGGAAAAACATCTGATGATAAAAAGCAAATATCTGTCATTAGCTTCATTCACCGGTAATACCCATATAATAATAAATGCACATCCGTATCTATGTTGCTATCGTAATGAAAGCAGTGGCACTGTTATCCGGAGGACTGGATTCGATACTGGCGTTAAAACTGATCCTTGAACAGGGAATAGATATGGTGGCGCTGTATCTCCAGCTACCTTTTATCGAAGGTAAAAATAAAAGTAGAAGTAGAAGTAGTAGAAGTAGAAACAGAAATGGGAGTGAGGATTATGCCAGTGCCACTGCTGAGAGACTGAATATACCGCTGATACGACTGGTTGCGGGTGATGAATACATGCAGATTTTACGCAATCCGAAATATGGCTATGGGTCCGGTATGAACCCATGTATAGACTGTCACATCTATATGCTACGCAAAGCGAAGCTGGTTGCGGAAACGCTGGGTGCTTATTTCATCGTTACCGGCGATGTTCTTGGCGAACGTCCAATGAGCCAGTACAGGCGTGCACTGGCACTGGAAGATGAAGAAGCGGGCGTTACAGGTAAGGTTCTGCGACCGTTATCCGCGAAATTGTTACCGAAAACGATCCCGGAACGCGAGGGGTGGGTGGATCGCCGCAAACTACTTGCAATTGCAGGTAAGAGCCGAAAGCCCCAGATCGCCCTTGCGAAACGATATAATCTGAGCTATCCAGGCCCGTCTGGCGGATGCCTGCTGACATATCGCGAGTTCGCAGCCAGAGTGCGTGATATGCTGGTACATAATGAGCCATTGACGAAGAACGCGGTGAAACTGCTGAAATTGGGCAGACATTTCAGGTTCGGACATTCAAAGATAATAGTTGGCAGGAACCAGGCTGAGAACGAAATGCTGATGCAGTTACGAGAACCGGGGGATTACATCTTCGAGGTGCAGGGTTATAGCGGTCCGGTAACGCTCTTAAGAGGTGTGAAGAATAGCGATGCTGTAAACTTCGCGTCAAGACTGACGGTGAGATATTCTGACGCGGATACAGAGGCAGTGGTGGAATACCGGGATGGTAAGCCAAGGGGTAAGATCACTGCTCAGACCCTGACAGACCCGGATATCGCGCGTTTCCGGGTGTAGCGAAGTGCGGTAAGCGCAGTATTTATATATTGCCTGTCGTGATTAACAAAATATGGCTACAATAGCGGAGAAGATACTGGAAGGCGAGACCGGTGAGATCGTAGAACGAGAAGTTGATTACATAATGGTGAATGATATAACAGGTGTACCGGCATTTGAGGTTCTCGACGAGCTCGGAGAAGAGCCGAAACGAGAGAAGATCGTTGTTGTACAGGATCATTATGTACCGAACAAGGATATTGCCTCTGCAGAGCAGGCGAAAGCGCTGCGTAACTATGCTCGGAGATACCGCATTCCCCACTATTATGAGATCGGTAGGGGTGGTATCTGCCATCAGGTAATGATAGAGGAGGGTTTTGTGGCACCGGGCAGGTTGATAATAGGTGCCGATTCTCATACCTGTTCCTATGGCGCTTTTGGTGCATTCTCAACCGGTGTGGGCTCTACCGAGGCGGGTGCGGCAATGGCTACCGGCAGGTTATGGTTCAAAGTCCCGGCGACCCAGAAGTTCGTGGTGAACGGCGATCTTCGGAAATATGTCATGGGTAAGGACATAATTCTGCATATCATCGGGGACATAGGTGTGTCGGGCTCGTTATACATGGCGCAGGAGTACTACGGCTCGACAATAGATAATTTGAGCCTCACGGATCGCATAACAATGGCGAATATGGCGGTCGAAGCAGGTGCAAAGGCGGGTATAGTACCGCCCGATGAAACCGTTTTCTCGTTCCTGCGTAATCGTGTCCGGGGTAATTATAAACCGGTTTATGCAGACGAAGATGCGGAATATGAGGCTATATTTGAGTATGACGCAGCGGAGATAGTTCCTACAGTTGCAAAGCCGTTCTCACCAGCCAATATCGCACCCGCGAGTGAACTGGATAATGTCCTTATAGACCAGGCGTATCTGGGCTCATGTACAAACGGCAGGATCGAAGATTTAAGAGTTGCTGCCGCTCTGTTAAACGGCAAGAAGGTTAATCCCGATGTGCGGATGATTGTGGTGCCCGCGAGTGAGCGGGTATTGAAGCAAGCGCTCGACGAGGGGTTGGTACGCATATTCGTGGATGCGGGTGCATTTATATGCGGTGCCACTTGTGGTGCATGCCTGGGTGGCTACATGGGTGTACTGGCAAAAGGTGAGCGATGCATAAGCACAACGAATCGTAACTTTGTTGGCAGGATGGGGCACAAGGACTCGGAGGTCTATCTCGCGAATCCCGCAGTAGTCGCCGCTTCCGCTATCACCGGGCGAATAACCGACCCTTCGGACCTGGACTGACTTAGTGACTGAGGCTGACTGAGTGGCTGAGTGGCTGAGTGGCTGACTGCCCATCACAAATAAAACCGTTTTATGTACTCATAATTGCTCTCTATAGCAGCCCTGCCTCTTATAATGTTACCGTGACCGGGTAGTAGCAGCTCGGTATTTAACATCGAGATTCTGTGTATGGAATCTCTTAGATCAGCTTCACGCCCAAAAGGCAGGTCGGTCCTTCCAATGCCATGATCGAATATAAGATCACCGGTTATCAGGAACCTCTCATCAGGCGAGTAAATGCAGATGCTATCTGGCGAATGACCCGGCGTATGCAGTATCCTCAATTCGCGATCACTACTCAGCTTCAATGTATCTCGTATATCCATATCTGCATGGAACTCATGCCTGAAGGACATACCGAAGAACCGTGAAGATTCTTCTATCATCACATTACGATACTGTGATTGCGAGATGTGTAAAGCGATTTTAGCGTTGTACGCCTCTTTCATTGCAATAATTGCATCGTAATGGTCTGGATGGAGGTGTGTGACCGCTATGACATCAATCCTGTCGATCCTGTCATCCTCCAGCTCCCGGAATCGCAGCTCAAGATAAGCACGCAGTCCCGGATCTATCAAAACCGAGATATCGCCCTTTATCAGGTATGTATTCGCATCGAACGGTCCCTTCTCCCTGTACCAGTATAGATTATCCAGAATTCTCATGGCTCATCGTTTAATTGCTGATAAGTAATGGCAAAAGTGTGATGAGAAGTGATTCGATAATAGCAGCAGCGAGAAGCAGCGGTAGTATAAGTATGAAATATACCCGCAATCCCCTCTTCAATTCTAATAACAAATGCCGCTCATTACTATGCCGAAACAGTTCCCTGCCTAATTTCAGACCGATGGCGGTGGATAGCAGGAAAGCGGGTATCTCAAATATACCGTGTGGGATGATAGCGATAAGGATATACAAGCCCTGTCTTTGAGCGAACCAGCCGATGATACCACCATTGACGAACGCGGAGAAGATCGGGAATATGCCCGCAAACGGTCCCAGCAGAATATCCAGGAAGCAGGTGAGGCTGTTATTAAGGAATATGACGAAGAAGAACAGCAGGAATGATACCCACGCGGGGTACGAACCGCTAATGCTTTTCATGTTCTTGCTCAGTTCCTCTATCCAGCTAAGAGCCACGTTGAATAGCTCATTGAAGTACCCGAAGTAACCGATAACGCCAGAAACGAGGAATATAATGAGGACTGCAAAGACATAAAACCTTAGAGAATGCAGATATGCACGTAGCGAAATTTCGTCTTCCATCTCTGTACTACTTCTCCTCCCTTAGAGATAGCATTTGATATTATATTATCTTTTTTTTTCAGGTTTACGGTTTCTACCCGTCCCCTGTCGCAGAACGAATACCGGGGCAAGAAGTTCGAATCATATTTATTGGAATAGCAGCTTGTTATAATTGGTTTTAGATGGCAGAGCGATATAAGGCAGGTAGATGTGGAGAAGGATAGTTTTATGTGGCGTTGTGTTGTTCATGCTGGTGCTTAGCTGCGCCACACTTGAGACCAATGGCAGTGATGTCGTAAAGGACAATGCACCTGTGGTGTACGTTATACGTATAGAAGGTACGATAACAGAAGGTACGGCGATGGACGTACTTGACGGGCTGACAGAGGCTGAGGAAACGAACGCCGAAGCTGTTCTGCTTGAGATCGACACTCCGGGAGGACTGGTCAGTTCAACACTGAAGATAACGGAACGCATAATGAATACGAAGGTGCCGGTCATCACGTATGTGACACCGAGAGGCGCGATAGCAGCCTCAGCCGGTTCATTCGTGCTCGTATCTGGCGATATAGCCGCTATGACACCGGGTACAACAACCGGGGCGGCGATGCCGGTATCAATAGGAGTAAGCGGCAGGCACCCGGCAGATAACAAGACGGTGAAATTCTTTGCCGGGCACATAGCGAGTATAGCAAATTCGACCGGTAAGAACGCGACACAGGCGAAACTGTTCGTCACAAAGAACGCGGTATTGAACGCGAACGATGCTCTAAAGCGGGGTATAATAGATGTAATAGCGAATACCGGGCATGATCTTATGACGAAACTGGACGGTAGAATCGTGGAGAAGGATGGCGAGAATGTAACCCTGAACACAAGATTCGCATCACTGCACTACAGGCGACCGACCACCCGTTCATATCTCTTGAAAGTGCTGAGTAATCCACAGGTAGCGATAATTCTCCTCATCGTTGGCTTGTATGGTCTTATATTCGGATTCATGTCGCCCGGTACATATGCTCCGGAGATGATAGGCGCCATATGTTTGATATTATCGCTATACGGTATGGGGCTATTCTCGGTGAATATGTTCGGTGTACTTCTGATAATAATCGCGGTAATTCTATTCATCGCCGAGGCGTTGACACCAACGTATGGTATACTCACCGCCGGCGCTATCGCATGTCTGATAATAGGCGCACTGATATTACCAAAGGAGCCATTACTATTCGATACTCGCTGGTTCCATGGTTTCACAGTCACTGTTCTGGGTATCGCAGTTGCATCGGCTGTATTCTTCATCTTCGCCATCGGAGCTGTACTGCGAGTACGGAAGAGCCGTCCGAAGGTAGGAGGAGAAGAGCTGATCGGGCAGGTGACGAAAGCATTAACGGATATAACCGAAGATGGCGGTATGGTGAAACTACATGGAGAACTGTGGAATGCACGAACGAGTACGAATACGGAGCGTATAGAACAAGGTACGAAGGTGGAAGTTGTGTCACGAGAAGGGTTGACATTGATCGTCAAGAAGAAGAGCGAGTAAGCTATTGGATGTTCAATATACCGGCTGAAATAGCATTCGTTTATATAGGATCGGTGTAAATAACTAAAAGATAGACATGATAGCACCAATGCCACTTGTTGCCTTTGGATTCGGGTTATTGAGCGTGTTATCGCCCTGTATTCTGCCAGTAATTCCGCTTATTGCTGCATATTCAACCAAATCGAGCAAACTGGTACCGGTGATGATGGGGATAGGACTCTCCATATCATTTGCAATGATGGGCATATTTGCATCTGCTTTTGGCTCGGTATTTCAGCACTACAGGTTAATGCTGCAGGTTGCTGGTGGTGTTCTGATCATATTCCTCGGCTTATGCATGATGTTCAGCGGATTGGAACGTAAGATAGGGTCGTTGATACCTGCGAAGGGGTTTACCGGGCGGATACACATGGACGAAACTGGTAAGGCAGGTGGCTTAATGCTCGGGCTATCGCTTGGTATTGTGTGGACACCATGTATAGGATCCATACTTGGGGCGATACTCACGATGGTTGCTGTTGAGGGAGACATACTGTATGGAGCATTTCTGCTCGTTATCTATTCGCTGGGCCTGGTACTGCCCTTGCTTGCCATTGCGTATACCACACGGTTCACATTGAAACCGTTTGTCCGGTACAGTATGAAAATAAGGACCGTTTCCGGGTTCATACTTGTAATAGTGGGTTCGTATTTCCTGTACAGTGCGGCATACGCATTTTGAATGGGTTGTATCTGGTAAAGCGATTTTTGCGCTGCCATACCCCGCTCACTTTACAGATCGCGTTTTAGAAAAGATGGCTCAAACACGATAATTTACATCATAACAACTGAAGGTTTATATACACCGCACTCCTATTAGGAGATGATACCAGACTGGTGGTATCGGTTAAAAAGGAGGTTTTAGGTATGGAATATAGGGAAAGAAGGGGACCGATCTCCCCTGTAAACGTAGGCGACGTCTATGACGTGAAGATAGAAGATGTTGGAAGAGAAGGCGACGGTATAGCACGAGTAGAAGGATTCGTCGTGTTTGTACCAAACACGAAGAAAGGGGATAACGTAAAGGTACGAATATCTAAAGTGTCAAGGCGTGTAGGATTTGGGGAAGTAGTATCGGAATAAAAGAGTTCGGTTACGCTTCTGTTTTCATCCTTTTATTTTTTATTTTGTTTTTATTTTTATTATTTATTATTACGTACAAATGTGGGTTCGGTTACGCCTACTGAAACCTGTTTTATCGCCGGTAAGCCTCAGCTATAATTCTTGAGACGTATTTCGCCAGTGCCACGATGGTCAGTATGGGTGGAGCGCCCGGAACCGCGGGCAATACCGATGCATCTGCAACGTATAACCCGCTCACTTCGGTCTCAAGATAACGGTCAACAGCGATACCGATCCTCGCGGTACCGCCCGGATGTGCACCCCTCAGCGGGGTAGCCACAAGCGATGAAGGATGAACACCCGCTTCTGTCAGAATGGCACCCGCAACAGAGGCACCTTCTGACAGATGCATCGCGTCACGGTTTGTTATACCCTTCTCCACTTTATCCGCTCCCGCCACAGTGCCTACCGCTTCGTCCTTTATCTTAACCATAAGTCCGAGGATGTCGCGTGGTGAGACATCAAACCCTTTTTTCGCTATTGCATCCACGAGATGACGTGAAAAATGGGGATAAATCATAAAATCATCAAATTTTATAGCTGCATTCATGGTTATCTCCTCGTTGAACCCAATCCCTTTGAGAACGCCACCTATCGTTAAGAAGGTATCAACGAATAACGAATTTGAT
Source organism: Methanosarcinales archaeon (assembly GCA_025464325.1). Lineage (GTDB taxonomy): Archaea > Halobacteriota > Syntropharchaeia > Alkanophagales > Methanospirareceae > G60ANME1. Next base: position 18,360 of record JAODGH010000028.1, read on the forward strand.
GTTTCGGGTAACCCGAGCCTTCTCAACAGCAGAGGTGTCTCTAAAGCGCCGGCAGAAAGAACCACGGTATCATCGGTAAATACCTTATCGCCGCTTCTAACACCCATCACCTCGCCACCTTTTACCATCACCTCTTCAACCTGCATACCCGTGATTATCCTCGCACCATCATCCTTAGCCGCCTCGATAAAGCGCAAAGCACTCCATTTTGCGCCCGCGGGACAGCCAAAAGTGCATCGTCCGTCAGATCGGCATTTTTCGGTATTTATAAACTTTGGCATACGCTCCACCACGAAACCAAGCGCCTCAGCCGCAGCTACAATCTTGCCTGTGCCATAACCCGTAAAAGCGTCGGGTAGAACAGTGACACCGAGCTCATGCTCCGTTTCTTCTAAATATCGGCTCAGGTTGACCCCTTTTTGATTCAACTCCTCTTCCAGACACCGCACCCCGTTGCCTGCGGAGACCACCGTCGTACCACCCAGACAGATGGTTCGCATGACTTTCACTTCAGAATCGGTATTCGCGTAGCATCTAAACGCATCTTTCTCCGCTACTTCTGGTCCTTTCTCTATCAGAGTTACCCTGATGCCCTCCTCAGCCAGTTCCCTGGCTACCGTTGCACCTCCCGCACCAGAGCCCACAACTATTACCATCTCAAATTTACCCGCCAAGATACAGCCGTTTGACCTCTTCGTTCTCGAGTAACCGCTTAGCTTCGCCTTCAAATCGCTTCTTACCCGTCTCCAGGACATAACCACGGTGACTCACGGATAACGCCATCTTCGCGTTTTGCTCCACGACCAGCAGAGATGTACCCAGTTCATTGATCTCCACGATCTTATTGAAGAGCACATCCCGCAGTTTAGGTGAAAGCCCGCTTGAGGGTTCATCGAGTAATAGCAACGCGGGCATGAGGATCAGTGCCCTGCCCACCGCTACCATCTTCTGCTCACCACCGCTCATGGTACCCACTTTCTGCGTACGTTTGTTCTTCAGTTCCGGGAAGATTGTAAACACCTCCTCAAGCCCCTCTTCGAACCTGTCACGCTGTATGAACGCGCCCATCTCCAGATTCTCCAGAACGGTTAGTGAGGGAAATACGTTCCTCTCCTGTGGCACATATCCCATTCCCGCCTGTACTATCCTGTCGGTTCTCAATCGTGAAATGTCCTTATCTCTAAACATTATTTTACCACTTCTCAACTTCACGAGCCCGAAGATCGTCTTCATTAATGTGGATTTGCCCGAACCATTCGGACCTATTATGGTGACTATCTCGTCTTTGCCAACCTCGATCGATACACCTTTGATTATGTCCACGTCCGTATAGCCAGAAACCACATCTATCAGTTTCAGCATCTCACGCCTGTTAGTTAGATTGGCTACAATAAGAAAAGAAATGAAATGAAGTGAAAAAAAGAAAAAAAGGAGAAATGCAATTCTCCATTACTACACCTTTCTTTGTTAGCGGTTTGGTTATATCTTATGCTATGTTTAGCATAACATCCCGGATGTCAGTAACTTACTCACTCTTCTGGAGCTTCTCTAAAACATCCGTAGCATATTCTATAACCGTCTGGGACATAGCAGTATTCAGAATATCCCGGATAGCCGGGATCCCTTTCTCGCCATACGACGCTAAAGTGTCAATTATCTCTATCTTCCTTTTGACCGGTGTCTCATGCATACTTGCCATGCCTTCTATTTTCAATTTGTGTATCTCTTCTTCAGACATTCTTGCTACCTCTTTACCTATTTTGCCTCCATAATAGATAGGTGATAGTACTATAAGTGAGTTTCGTTTCCCCCTCCCGGGATGGGGATTAACGAATGATCTCGCGAAGTGGTATACATTCTATCATCTCCAGGCTGTCCTCATGTTCTTGCTCGACTCGCTTCGTAGCCACGACCTTATATTTCCGCTGTGCCCTGCTACCCTTTCGGATCAATATGCCCTCAGAGTGCATACTTGCAAGATAGGTCGATAATGTACTGAGTCGAATACTCACACCATATACCTCCTCATATATTCGCTTCAACTCTGAAGAAGTGAACCAGTCTTTGGGCGCCTTACTATCATAACGTAGAAAGGACTCCAATCTATCCTTTATTGTAAGGTCTTCACTTTCGATATCGTAAGGATCAATCGAAGGAGAGGGTATATTTTCCTCCAGGAACCGCATAATGCTCTTTATAGTGGCAGATTTAAACCCTTCGCTCATCAAATCACCCTCACGTTCTATAGAGGTCTTCACTCCTTCCTCGTCAGTCACTTCCACTCGGACCTTAAATACCATTTCGCTGTTCACGTGTTCAGTGAATGTATGAATGTTGTTTCGAGGGTGTATATAAAGGGTATGGTACATGAAGTACGGACACATAGATTTCCACTGGAGTGAATAGAAGAAGAATGAAGAATAGCAAAATTTTACAATGAATAAATTAAAAAAGAGAAGAAGATAAACCGGAGGGCTAAGAATTGACAGAGAAGAAGGACTATTATGAGATTTTAGGGGTTGATAGGAACGCGTCGGAACAGGAGATAAAGCGCGCATATCGCCGATTGGCGAAGAAGTATCATCCCGACCTGAATAAGAACGATAAAGGTGCGGAAGAGAAATTTAAGGAGATATCAGAGGCGTATGAGGTCCTCTCCGATCCCGAGAAGCGCGCGAACTACGACAGGTTTGGGCACGCGGGTGTTGACTTTGGTCCCGGTGGTTTCGACTGGTCTAAGTTCACACGGTACAGTGATATAGAGGATATCTTCGGTGACTTCTTTAAAGATCTCTTCGGCTTTGGGTTCGGCAGAAGTGGCCACGGTAGCATTTTTGATGATTTGTTTCATAACGCGGGAGAGAGGTATCCCGAACGGGGGCGGGATATAGTATATGACATAGAGATAGAGCTCGAAGATGCGGCAAAAGGCATCGAGAAGGAGATAGAAGTAAAGAAGGCGGAGACCTGTCCCGACTGCAGGGGTACCGGTGCTTCGAGAGGTGGTTTGAAGACCTGCCCTGCGTGTGGTGGTACCGGTCAGATAAAACGGGTGCAGAGACGGGGTTTTGCTCAGTTCGTCTCTATCACTACCTGTCCGCAATGCGGGGGCAGGGGGAAAGTGGTTGAGAATCCATGCAGTACCTGTAATGGAAGCGGGAGGATAGGTGTGAATAAGCGGCTGTCGGTGCGGATACCCCCGGGAGTGGATAACGGTAGCAGACTGCGGATACCGGGTGAAGGCGAAGCGGGCGAGTGGGGCGGTCCTCCCGGTGATCTATACCTGATTATACATGTAAAAGAGCATGAAATATTCAAACGAGACGGTAGTGACCTGTATTGTGATCTGCCGGTACGGTTTGCGCAGGTGGCGCTGGGTGACGAAGTGAAGGTGCCGACCATATATGGCGAAGAAGTGAAGCTTAAGATCCCGCCTGGTACACAGTCGGGAACAGTATTCCGATTCAAGAACATGGGCATGCCGGATCTGAGAGGGCACGGACGCGGCAGCCTGATGGTGCGCGTGAATGTAGTGACACCGAAGAAGCTGAGCAAGAGGCAGGAGGACCTGCTCAGGGAGTTTGATAAGGAGGAGGTGGAGGATAAATACCACGTCAAGAAGTACAGTTCCGAGCATCGCTATCCACTCTGGCACAGGAAGAAAGCTCAGAAGAATAAGCCATAAAAGAATAAGCCATTTAGGTTTATATAAAAGAGAAAGAGATAATAAAATAGCAAAAGATGCGAGGGGGAAGTCATGGAAGGACCAATAAGGACACCGATTCTCTCTGTACTGGGACACATAGACCATGGGAAGACAACGTTACTGGATAATATCCGGGGTACGGCAGTTGCAGCGAAGGAAGCGGGCGGTGTAACACAGCATATAGGTGCTACTGAGATACCGATAGAAGTAATAAAGAAGATTTGTGAACCTCTGAAGCGAGATTGGACCGGGATTGTGGTCCCCGGATTGCTGTTTATTGACACACCGGGGCATTATGCGTTTGCTTCATTGCGTAAGCGAGGTAGTGCCCTGGCTGATGTTGCGGTAGTTGTAGTGGACGTGATGGAGGGTTTTCAACCCCAGACTTACGAATCTCTGAGTATTTTGCGGTTATTAAAGACCCCGTTTGTGGTTGCTCTGAATAAGATAGATCGAATAAAGGGCTGGCAATCTTCGCGCAAACCGTTCATCCTGAATTACAGGACACAGCCAGAGTTCGCAGCACGGGAGCTGGATACGAGGATATACGAGATAGTGAGTGATTTATATGATAAGGGTTTCTCTGCGGATCGGTATGATCGTATCAGTGATTTTTCAAAGACGGTGAGCATAGTACCGGTGAGCGCTAAGACCGGTGAGGGAATAGCCGATCTGCTGCTGGTCCTTATAGGTCTTGCGCAGAAGTATTTTGAGCGTAGCCTCAGGCTGCATCTGGATGGTCCGGGTGTTGGTACGATACTGGAGAAGAAGGAGGAGAAGGGGCTCGGTACCACGCTCGATGTCATACTCTATGATGGTACACTGAGCGTAGGCGAGACGATAGTTGTGGGAAGTGCGACGGAAGAGCCGATAGTGACGAAGGTGAGGGCGTTATTGAAGCCACGAGCGCTTCAGGAGATACGGGTCGAGCACAGGTTCAGACGGGTAAAGTCTGTCTGTGCTGCAGCGGGTGTGAAGATAGTCGCATCCGGTATAGAGGATGCTCTGCCGGGCTCTCGTGTACGGGCGGTTCTACCCGAAGAGGATTTGTCACGCGTTATTGATGAGGTGAAGACCGAGATAGAAGAGATGAAGCTGGATACCGTGCCCGAGGGTATAATTATAAAAGCAGACACGATGGGCTCTCTGGAAGCTCTCGCTATTGAACTGCGGAATGCAAAGATAGACCAGATAAAGAAAGCAGAAGTGGGTAATATCTCAAAACGAGACGTTGTGGATGCCACTACGGTCAAGGACCGCTATTTGAGAGCCATTCTGGGCTTCAACGTTGATGTTTTGCCGGATGCCCGGGAATTAGCCATGCAGAATGATATCCCCATCTTTGTGGACGAGGTCATTTACAGGGTAATAGAGGACTACGAGAACTGGATAAAAGCAGAGAGGGAGCGTGAGCGTCGGGAGAAGATGGAGAAGATACCAACACCGGCGAAGATGAAAGTACTGCCCGGGTGCGTGTTCAGGCAGAGCAAACCCGCGATATTTGGAATCGAGGTGCTCTGTGGTAAGATAAAGACGGGTGTGGAGCTGATAACAGCAGATGGTCGTAAGATAGGCAGTATAAATGAGATACAGAACAGAGGCGAGAGCATACCGGATGCAGAAGCGGGTATGCAGGTAGCGATATCGATGAAGAAACCCATCTTTGGGCGGCATATAAAAGAGAACGATATTTTATATGTGGATGTGAAGGAAGAAGATGAAGCGAACCTGCGGGGCTTGCTTGAACCGGCGGAGGAGGAGTTACTGAAGGAATTGCGTGAGTTAAAGAGGAGGAATAAGGATGCAGGTTGTGATTAGCGACCCTAAGACTGGAAAGAGCTACAAGCTGGAAGGAAAGGATGCAGAAGTGAGAGCTTTATTTGTGGGTAAGAAGATAGGCGAGCTCGTGGATGGAGATATAATCGGGCTGAGTGGCTATATGCTGGAGATACGCGGGGGTTCAGATCAGGATGGTGTGCCAATGCGCGCGGATGTACCGGGTGCAGGCAGGAAACGAATCCTTATAGCGTCACCTCCGGGTTATAGACCCCGGGAGAAGGGCAAGAGACGGCGTAAATACGTACGTGGTAACGAAATATCGACTGATATAGCACAGATAAACGTGAAGGTGAGGATGTACGGTCACCAGCCGTTAGAGAAGATATTTGGTAAAGCGGAAGAGGAGGCGCAGAACACCAGCTAAAACCGCTTTGCTTTTTAAGGTTATATATTCGTCAGATACAGTTAATTAAAGAGAAGTGAGATAAGATGGGACTGAAACCAGGTCGCGCTTACACGCGGATATCAGGACCGGCGTATGTGCGAAGGGAATATATGGGAGGAGTGCCAGGTAGCAAGATAACGATATTCGATATGGGTAACCCCAGACGGGAATATCCGGTTTCTGTATCTCTGGTGATCAAGGAAGCGGTGCAGATAAGACATAATGCACTGGAAGCAGCGCGGATATTCGCTAACAGGTATCTTGTAAAGAACGTTGGCAGGAATAACTACTACCTGAAGATCAGAGTGTACCCGCACCATGTACTCAGGGAGAACAAAATAGCTTCCGGCGCGGGTGCCGATCGTGTATCGAGCGGTATGCGGCACGCTTTTGGTAAGGCGATAGGAACAGCCGCGCGAGTGAAGGCGGGACAGCGGGTGATGAGTGTCTGGATAGATGAGACGAATTTCAAGGCGGCGAAGGAGGCTCTGAGAAGGGCGGGCTATAAATTCCCGTCGCCTACACGGATAGTCATAGATAAGGGCGCTGAGCTGGTAACCGCATAACCGGGTAGCCCCTTCTCCAACCGGAAATGGTGGTTATGATTAAATCGATCTTGCCATTTGTGGCAATAGCTTTATTCCTTATTGCGCTGGTAGCACGCAAACGTCATAACGAGCCTTTTTCTTGCTTTTCCGCAGCTGCTGGCTGGCTGTTCTTCGCAGGTTACTGCTATTTCGCTGCCGCTGATTTTATCGCACGCAGTGAGTACTTTGATGGTGGTATGGCGTTTGTATTCCTCGTCTTTGCGGTTATCGTCGCGGTTCTGATCCTTATAACGAGAAATGATGCCCTCTTATTGCTGTTCAGCACAGATATGAACTTCAAAGACGAGCTGGAGAAGGGTATAATACCAGTCGAACTTAAAGAAGCTTTTAGTGCACGGAAGCTACACATACCGAAAAGAGTCAGGGTATTGAGGAGGAACGAATGGCGACTGGTGACCGGAATACCGCGTGATTACATTGCAATTGCAGCACCAAATGGCAGACGATTGGATATCTATAAGGATCGCAGGGTGATGGACATCCTCTTTATGGTGACAAAGGTGGCACTTATCAGCGCGGTATTATATTTCCCGTTCGCAGTACTGCCCGCCCCTGGCGATGCGATCATATCCTGCACCGCCAGGCTGACCACAATACTTGTGAACCTCTCTGGCAGTAGTGTCTATCTGGTACCGCCATCCTATATCTACACTACAAGTAGCGCCTTCCGTGCGGCATACAATCCTATCGAGATTGTGCTCGCATGTACTGCGATACAGAGTATGGTACTATTCGCCGGACTGATATTCAGCGTAGACGCGCAGTTGAGCCGTAAGATAAAGGCGTTTATGGTCTCTGTACCGGTTATCTACGGTCTGAATCTCATAAGAAACACTTTCGTGTGTGTGGCGTACTACGGGCAGTGGTTCGGTTCGCCCGCTACCAGCTTCATGGTGGCGCATGGCGAGATTGCGCGGGTGGGTGTGCTGATCTCCCTGATCATCATTGCATACATGGTATTCACAATACTACCGGAGGCGCTGGATCTTGTAGAGGACTCCGTTCGTTTGATCTACAACTTCCTGCTCAGGCGAGAGTCATAACGTTGTTATCCGCTCAATCCGCATCAAAGGATATTTCATATCTTCATCATAACTTATCCGCGCGTGCACCTCAACGCGTTCGTAAGTCACCACCACCATAACATCCAGCATCTCGCCATTCAGCTCGCAGTATTTGAACTGATTCGCATTAGCCCGCAACTTCTCCCGGTCTATTCTTACCTTCACGTGATTCACCCATGGCTGGAGTGAAACGCTCTTCTCTATCGCTGCCTCCAGTTTGCTCGCTGTTTCCATACTCACCGGCGTACCCATGAACTGATGATACAGCGCGCCTAATTTGATACCAGCCTCAAATAATGCACGATCTCTACTTGTTATTCCGTCCTGATCGGTCATCAATGAATAATATTGCGTTATTATTTATTTTTATTGAGCTAAAACAGTTATCAGTTATAATAGAGAATAGAGGTGAACAGACAATGGCGCGTTTTCCAGAGGCGGAGGCACGGTTATTCCGCGTAAAGATATGCATGGACTGTAAAGCGAGGAATGCACTCAGGGCAACGAGGTGCCGCAAATGTAACTCCAAGAACCTGAGAATGAAAGCCAGGCACAAGGGCGGGCGATAAATTCGCCATGATGCCTGCTGCGGGCAGCCGCGAGCGGGAGTTAATTATGGTCGCCCAAAACTTTTTATATGAGCACGAGCTCTGGATAGTACAGGAGGTGATAACAAGTGTTGAGTTTCGGTGAGAAGGTAAAAGGTTTTCTATTCAGCCCCTCTGAGACTTTCGACAGTACCAGAGGAGACACTCTTGGCGATGCTTTCAGGTATTATGTGGTCATTCTATTGATATTCGGATTGCTTTTAGCCGTTATGGTGGGAGTAGCGTTCTCGCTCTTCAGAATGTTTTTGGGTCCAATTATGCATCCAGCGGTCGAAACGTTTTGGGGACCACTGTTCGCAGCAGGTGTTTTTATCCTGATACTCGTCGGTGGTATACTTGACGCGTTTATCTGTGGACTCTGGCTTCATATCTGGATATACCTCGTTGGTGGTAGAAATGGTGTAGTACAGACGTTAAAAGCAGTGATGTGCGGTGCAACGCCGGTTTTACTATTCGGCTGGATCCCGCTGTTAGGTATCGTCGCTTCAATATGGTCGCTAATTGTGATGATCATCGGTGTCAGGCAGCTTCACGATATATCTACGGGAAAGGCAGTTATCGCGATAATCATTGCGATTGTGATCCCCATGATCATCTTCAGGGCTTTAATGACCATACTTCTTGGTCCTTTAATGCCGATGCCAATGACCGGACCAATGACCGGACACTGGGTATATAACCCTTAACTACCCCACAAGGCATATTTTTTTGTTTTTTTCTCCCTCTCTTTCTCTGAGTTACTCTTTATTCTTACGTGCTTTGGCTTTATATACCTCTCGCTGCACTATGTATCGCATTATCTCATTCGTACCCGCGGGTATCATCGACAGACGTGCCATCCTGAACGCCCATTCCACAGGATATTCTGACAGCCCTCTGCCACCCATTATCTGTAGCGTATTATGTGCAGCCTCGTAAAACGCTTCAGAAGCAAGTAGTTTTGACATCGCTGACTCCTTCTCCGCGCTATATCCTGCATCTAACAGTCTCGTGGTATGATAGACCATCAATCTCGCAGCCTCAAGTTTCGTTACCATGTCGGCGACTTTGAAATTCACCGCTTCAAAACGGCTTATCGTGGTACCAAACTGCTCTCGTTGCATGGAATAGTCCAGTGCGAGCTCAATTATGGGTCTCGCCTCGCCTATGAGCATTGCGGCATACAGCACCCGCTCTATAGCGAGCTCAGCAAATAATATCCGGGCGCCTTCGTTCAGTCCGCCGAGGATGTTCTCCTTCGGAACACACAAACCGTCAAACTTCAGATGCGAGTTGACCGTGCCGGGAAAGCCACCCAGTAGTTTGTAGTCCTCAAGTACAATTACACCGGGCTGTTCCACGATATACGCGCTCATTCCTCGCGCAGGCTCAACTTCTGTATTTGTCAGTGCCCATACTATGATTATATCCGCTTTACTGCCGTTGGTTATGTTCCTCTTCTCACCATTCAGCACATAAGAATCGCCGTTTGGATCCGCTCGCGTTTTGATCCGCATAACGTCACTACCCGCCTCGGGCTCGGTTATCGCAATTGCTCCTGTCTTCGCGCCGGTTCGCATTGCATCCAGAAACCTGTCCTTCTGCTCCTCTGTTCCGAATCTGGCTATGGTTGCATAAACGTATGAGGAGGTGGAATGTATCCATGCAAGCGGTACACAGGCGGCACCGAGCTCTTCCGCCAGTATCGCTTCACATGTCAGACTGCCCATTCCGCCATATTCTGACGGTAATACCGGTGCCAATAAACCCGCTTCGCCGAGCTCCTTATACAGTGCACGGGGATAATAATCACGTTCGTATATGTCACGCTCCACACCCTTTGCATCGGTTCTCAACAGGAAATCACGTAGTTCTGCCCGATATTTGCTCTCCTCTGTGGAGAATAGAAGTTCATCTTCCATGGTTATTATTAAATAGCCCACATTTTTTTATTTCATTCATTCAGATGTATATGGAGCCCGGCAAACTGGTGATAGCTATTTCTCTGTTAGGTATCGGTATTTTGTACGGTATATCAATAATGGTAAACCCGCCCTATGTATCGCTGGGTTCGATCGCTGATCATAATAATGAACTGGTAAAGACAAAAGGGCTCGTCACCGCGTTGAGACGTTCGAGTGGCGGTAATACGATACTGGAAATAACAGCAGACGGCACAGAGCTGCCGGTGTTTGTTCATTCCACAGCCGCCGATAATCTGGACCTGAGATATGGTGATGAGATCGAATTAGAAGGCAGAGTACAACAGTACGGTGGCAATTACGTGATTACAACCACGGGCGATAGTATCAGACCGATAAATTCCCGTAGCAGCATCTATTTCGTTACAGAGGTGGCTGAGCATCCGGATGCATACAAAGGCAGGCGTATAAGAGTTCTGGGCACTGTCAGCAGGGTTTACAGGAATGTTTTCTATCTCGACCAGATGCGCGTAGTAGCAGCAGCAGAAACGGAGCACATACCGCGTATAGAGAAGGGCGATCGGGTCATAGCTGACGGTGTTTTTGTTTACAACAAGGGTGATCTGCGGTACGAATTGAAGCTCATCGCTTTATCTTACCCTCAAACCATCCAATACTCGTGACCTCTGTAGCGTTGAACGCGGGAACAAACGGTTTTATGTCCAACAGCGGCGTACCATCGATTGCATCTATACCCCGGACCCGCAGTACATTACCGCGCCTGCTCAATAGTCGTACGACTGACAATCCTATCGGGTTCGGTCTATGTGGCGACCGTGTGGCAAACAAGCCATGCGGCTCGGTATCCCATGGTGTGCGCACGAGTAGAGAGTATGAATGCGATTTATGCAACCAGTACAATATAATAATGTGTGAGAATCCTTCTATATCCTTCAGTCCTTCTACATACGGCTTAAAGATTTCTATCTCAGCGATCAATTCAGATCTACTTGTCTGGCGCGGGCATTCGTTGAGGTGCTTATAAGGGCTGTGGATCACCCCTATGGACGTCAGTTTCATCTCCCTCATCTGACTGTCTTATAAGCTCCAGCGCTTTATAAAGGCTCTCGTTTACCCCTTCCATACGATTCGCAGCTTCCATTATCGCATCATATACCCTGCTATCAACCCCTTTTGCCGTCTCCGCCCAGCGTTTAAACTCGCGTTCATGCTCCTCATTATGCGCCTGCCAGTGCACAAGTAATATCTTCAACTTTGCCAGTGTTTCCTCTTTCGTAGTCATTCTCTTTAATATTATACTATCATTTTAAATGCGATATATGCCATTAAAGCAATAAATATGTAACGCAGATAGGTTGCAGGGAGCCTGTGCGCTGCCGTTGCACCAATATAAGCAGTGAGAACGGCAGGCAGCATCAGACAACCCCATATTGCAAAATTCACATAGCCGACCGAGAACGGTGGTAACCCTGCAACAGAAAGTCCAGTTACTGAGTACGAAAATGCGCCCGCGATGCTCATGAATGTCATTACTAAGAGAGATGTACCGATCGCGTGATGCATGTCAAATTTCAACAGCAGCGTGAGTACCGGTACGATTATGATGCCACCGCCGATGCCCAGCATACCACCCACGATACCGGTTACGAATCCAAGCGGTAACAGCATCCACAGTTCAGATTCGGGCATTGTCCCTGAGTCGGGATTGTCCGGCAGTTTTGATACCATCATCCGAAATGCGGCAATTGCAACAATGAGACCGAATATCTGCCTTAAAATAGTTTCATTCATGAATTTAACGGTGAATACCGCGCCAGTAGCGGCGCCGAACGCGCCAGATATGCCCATTATTATGCCCGGTCTCCACCATACCATGTCCTTTCTCCTGTGAGCGTTCATACCGCTCAGCGCGGTGGTGAACACAACGAGGAGGTTGGTACCAAACGCGAGTTTTATGGCGATCTGCCCCGGGATACCAAGCGCCGTGAGTACGAAGAATGTCACGGGCACCATAATTGTACTTCCACCTATGCCAAGCAGACCACTGGCAAACCCCACTCCTGCACCTGTTAAGACCAGAATTACCATGGCAATCTGTAGTTCCATACTTCGTTCCTAACATAGGACTCACAGCTAAAAGATGGGTATGATGAAGGACACAAACGATGAAAATGGTTCAGTAGAATATTAAACGCCAGATTATGGAGTGTAATTATGCCATTACTCACGCTGACCAGATAAAACTAAGAGGTGCATTATACTCAAACCAACAGGCTTCTTCGTTCCGTTCGCACTATCTCCTGCACCCGTTCGGATGTCAGATCTGCAATCGGATAGTAATTCCCACCCGAATACGACGCGATCTCACGGCAGTAACCGAGCTGCATCTGGATGAACGAACTGCTGACCACCTCTGTATCTATCACAATCGTATGAATGCCCTTAACGCGCGCGTATTCGGAGATAGCACGTATCTCAGCCTTTATATCCGCCATTCCTCGGCTGACGTTCGCTCTACCATCTGATAATAAAACCAGTACCGGTATTACACTCTCGTTTCGCGCCTGTTCTGCAGTTAGCATGTTTATAGCTGTCTCAAGTCCTGCAGCCAATGGTGTCCGTCCACCGGTCGGGAGTTCTTTCAGGCTCTTGTATGCTAAATCCACACTTGAACACAGTGGTAGCAGGACATCTGCACGGTTACCCCTGAACGCCACCAGCCCCACTTTATCACGCTGCTGATAAGCATCGAGCAACAGAGAAAATACAGCGCCTTTCGCACTCGTCATCCGCTGTTCCGCACCCATAGAGCCAGATGCATCGACCACAAACATCGTTGCGGTAGATACCCTGCACATGCGTACTTTCTCGCGAATATCCTCACCCCGTATCACAACTGCCAGATTGGAACCCGCTGCTGCCTTGCGACTCTTCTGATATGGTGCGGCAGCTCTGATAGTGGCATCGAACGCGATATCCATAATAGGACCGCCATTCTTTGGGTACCGGTGACGCAGGTATCTACCCCTGTGCGTAGAGAGTGCAGGTGTTCTTCTCCCTGTACCACTGCGATAACTTCTGCTCCTGTCCATTTTATCATGTCTTACCGTTTTCGCATCTATCGGCTTACCTATCTCAAATACTCGCTCGTTCTCTGCATCTCTCGTCGTATCGTCTGGTAATGCACCGTTCTGGCTCGTGCCTTCGCCCATATCTGTCCCCGACTCGCTTCTATGCTCATGCCTGTGCTTATGCTCCTGCTCCTGCTTCAGCTCCTGTATCGTCTCCTCAAGTTTATTCATCTCCAGAATGGGAGATTCAAACGGTTTTCTCCGCATCCTGTGCGGTAGTGCGAGTTCTATCGCCTCTTTTATGTCTTCGAGGCCGACTTCCTTCCTGTTATCGAACGCTGCAATCGCTTTCGCTGTCCTGTTAATCACAATCTCCGCCCTGTGTGTTCCCACACCGAATTTAATGCACGTCTCAGCCGCCAGCTCCAGTAGATCATCGCTTATCTCCACCTCACTCAGTATCCGTTTCGCATGCACGATCCTGTCCCGCAATTCCTCCTGTTCTGTCCTATATCTATCCCTGAACTCTTCCGGATCCTTCTCAAAGCTCTCCACCTGCTTCACTATCTCCACACGCTTCGTTGCATCATCTATACTCTCAACATTCGCTTGCAGTCCGAACCGGTCAAGTAACTGAGGTCTGAGCTCACCCTCTTCGGGGTTCATCGTACCCACAAGAATAAATCTGGCGGGGTGCGAGACCGATACACCCTCACGTTCCACAACATTAATCGACATTGCCGCTGAATCCAGAATAACATCGGCAACGTGATCGTCCAGGAGATTCACCTCATCAATATACAGTATGCCGCGATTCGCAGCCGCGAGTATACCGGGCTCTAACGCCTTTATTCCCTCCTTTATCGCTCGTTCCACATCTATTGAACCCACTACCCGGTCCTCTGTCGCACCAAGAGGAAGGTCCACAACCCACATACGTCTACGTTCTATCTCTAACTCGTCACCATTCGTCCGCCTGGCATAGCACAGATCGCACATCTCCCGTTCATCATACGGGTTACAATTGAACGGACAGCCCTTCACCACATCTATCTCGGGCAGTAGTTCCGCAAGTGCACGTACAGCGGTGGACTTAGCCGTACCTTTCTCACCTCTTATCAGCACCCCACCTATACGCGGATTGATGGCATTGAGTATGAGCGCCCTCTTCATCCGCTCCTGTCCCACGATAGCGGTGAATGGTAATATCTCACGTCTTATATGGTGTGTCATTTAAGAAGATATATACATTTTATAATATTATAAACTTGCGATATCGAGTATCCAGAACCGTCTTCATATTTGAGGTATATCGCAATATTTTGCACCGGTTAATAAATTACATACGGGCGCATGAAAAAATCGGTTATAGAGCGAATAAACAGGTGGTTCCCGATGTCATATAATCCTGAAGCATGATGTCATATAATCCTGAGGGTGGACATGGTGCGCCGTTAGAAGTGAGATATACGGATTCAGAGTACTCTCAACCCCGAAGTCATATAATATGGATTATATGTCACGAGCTACTCGTCTCTTCTCTTCAGATCTTCCAGTCGATTTGTGCCACCGATCTCTCTTATCACTGTAACAACCGCATCGGGTACTAACTCCTCCCAGGCTTCGTTCTTCAGCATCCGTCGCCTTATCTCGCTGCCCGAATATTCTCTACGGTTGTATAGTATCGGTGCCCGTACCTCATAACCCCGTTCCTTGAATAACCTTTCTATCAGCGGGTTGTTCGTGTATACCAGGTCCACTGGCGGTATCAGTGACTCAACATGCGAGACCCATACGGCATTCCAGTTGACGTCCAGCACAGGCACAATGTAGAAATTGAGTATGCCTTCATCACGCAGAGATTTCGAGATCATCAGATACCGTTCGCCCGCGGTGAATGGATTCTCCAGCTCATGGCTTCTCTGTGCGGAACCGATGCATATTATCACCTCATCCGCTTCCGATGCAATCTGTTTTATCACCTCGTGGTGACCCAGGTGGTAAGGCTGGAATCTGCCTATGTACAATGCTCTCATATTAGCTCCGAATATTAAGAATAGCTTCTTCAAAAAAGTTTTTACATTCCTGCATGATTATGATTTAGTGATGATAATCGCGGAAATAACTGTTATTCCCATTGGTACGTGTACGCCGGGCGTCAGTAAATATGTAGCAGGAGCAGTGGCGGAATTACGGAATATGGGGTTGAATCCCCGGCTCACCGCTATGGGCACTATATTCGAGACGGATAATTTAGACGTGGTATTGAAGGCATTTAAAGTCGTACATGAATCCGTGTTTGCACGGGGTGCAATGCGCGTTGTTACAAGTTTGCGGATAGATGAGAGGCGTGACAAAGAAGCGAGTGCCGACCAGAAGGTAAGATCGGTCTATTCGCAACTCAACGCGATCAGTCGAGATAATTCTGGAAGTACAGCTCGGTAACGAACTTCTCCATGAAATCCTGCTCCTCTTCCAGCTTTATATGTTCTATCTGCTTCGCCACTTCTTCCGCATCCTTTCGCTTGCGTCTTGAGATCAGAGCCTGTCTGGCGCCTTCCAGCGCGGCGTTGCCTACTTTCTTCATCCGTTCACGCGCAATTGGTGGCAGCAGACCTATGCGAATCGCATTCTCCGTCTTCGTGAAATTGACGAACCCGCCCGCAAGGTATATCGTATCGATATCATCAAAATCAATGCCATATTTATCGAGTAACACCCTTATACCGACCGCGACAGCGGTTTTGGCAAGATTCAGCTGGTCTATGTCGGTCTCCAGCAGCTTGATGTCCCTGGTCAGTCGTAACTCCTTTTCATCGCCCCGGAACTTACCCCGTCCATCAATTATTCTATGCTCCAGTAACTCCGCCAGGGCATCTATCAGACCAGACCCACAGATACCAACCGGAGGGGCACCGCCTATCGTCTCATATTCTACTTTACCATCTGCACCTATTCGCACCTCCTTTATCGCACCC
The DNA here is from genome assembly GCA_025464325.1 of Methanosarcinales archaeon. Lineage (GTDB taxonomy): Archaea > Halobacteriota > Syntropharchaeia > Alkanophagales > Methanospirareceae > G60ANME1. Next base: position 34,541 of record JAODGH010000028.1, read on the forward strand.
TCTACACCGCCTGTACCACATGAGATACTGGCACCTTCAAATGCAGGTCCCGCCGCCGCGGAGGTTGCAATCAGTCTTTCCCGATTACCAAGCACCATCTCGGTGTTCGTTCCAACATCTATCGCCATACAGATCTCTCTTCCAATATACATCTCAGTCGCCAGTACCACCGCCAGTGCATCGGCACCAACGAAACTGCCTATCAGTGGCAGTCCATAAACCCGCGCCTCTGTATTCATTGCGAGCTTTAACTCCCGCGCCATTTTCAATACCGGTTCTGTACTCTCGGGCTCGTAGGGCGCCTTACCCAGTGACTGAACAGGCAGGTCGAAGAAGAGATTACGCATCACTGGATTGCCAACCGCCACCAGCTCATAGACTGCTTCATTCCTGCCATCGGTCATAGAAGCGATCATATCATTAACCGCGGTTCTCACCTCATTTACCAGTATCTCCTGCCCGGTCTTCGCAAATTCTATCCTTGAAATCACGTTATTACCGTATTTCGTCTGCGGATTCTCACGAGAACTCTTTCTGACCACTGCCCCCGTTTCCAGGTCTATCAGATAGCTGGCAAGCGTTGTGGTACCGATATCAAGAGCCACACCGTACAACGCACCGGTATAATCACCGATGTACGAAGAGTTGTAAAATACACGATCTGCTTCGCGATGTACAAAAGGCTCTATCGGTATCCACCTGTACTCACCCGATTCCAGGACGTAATATACTCGCTCAGGTACGTTGACGTATATCGGCTCCTCAGTTTTCAATATCCGGGCCTGACATGCAAGCCGCTGATCTTTGCCCCGGATAAACTTCTTCTCCGCTTCCGTCGGTTCAGATAATGCACCCGGTGGGGCTTTAACTTCTACCAGACACTGACCACATTTGCCATCGCCACCACAGGATGCATCTATCGGTATACCCAGCTCCTGCAGATACGATAATAACGTTCGACCCGCAACGAGTTCTGCCTCATGTGTCTGTCCATCTCTAAAGGTGATCTTCATTTAACGGAATAACCGAGCCTGGCACACAGTTCTCGTCGTTCCTTCTTCTCCTCTGCCGTCTCTATTCGCTCCACTGCTGTGCCATCAACCACACCAAGCACCGCACGACCCAGCTCTGTCTCCGCTACAATCACTTCCAGCGGGTTTGCTGATGCCACATAGATATTGGCAACTGCGGGATGCGATTTCAAAACACCAAGAACATTTATAGGAAATGCGTTATCAAGCACAATAAAAAATGTGTGAGAAGCCCCTATTCGGAGGCAATTCTCACTTGCTAACCGCTCCAAATCTTCGTCATTACCCGTAACGCGAGTCAATTTCGGTGCCGCTTCATTCATGGCAACCGCGCATTTCAGCCCGGGTACAGCGGTCAATAGAGCTCTGAAGATATCGTCGCAGGCGAAGATAGAGAAATTACCCTGACCTATGATCACCTGCTTCCCGTCCGGGTTCCTGACCTCTATCCGCTCTATCTTCACCACTTTGTCATTCACTTTACGACTATTCCGCCATGCTTATTGCGCCCTGCTCGCACACATCCACGCAAACTTCGCATTCGGTACATTCCTCTGCGTTTATCACCGCGTGCTGTTCTCGACCATGCGGGGCGCTGCTCGGATCCGACTCCTCGACCAGACTTATCGCCTCTACCGGGCATTCCTCCACACACATGCTCGTTCCTTTCTCTTTCCTTCCTTTACAGCCATCACACTTATCCAGATCTACTACTGCTGGCATTTCTCTATCACACTCCTTAGACACTTCTCTGTACTCATCATATATAAAAGTTGCTGTTTTTCTGCTGTGTTGCATGGTTGAGCCTTATCTACCACGCTTTGCTTCTGTGGTAAGTCCGCAGGATAATAACCAGATGTAAGCCACTGCTTCCTGATCAGGGATGCATTGAAAAGTATAGAGAAAAATATTAAAGTGAGACTCATATACCTTATGCAGGTAGAGGAAGAGTGCAGGGAGGGTATAACAAGCGGGGGTTGCTGAGTTAGGAAAAGGCGCAGGGCTTAGGACCCTGTCTCGTAGGAGTGCGCGTGTTCAAATCACGCCCCCCGCATAAGGTTATAGGCGGTTTTATCCATGAGCATTTGCCGGGGCACTTCTTTTTTAACGTATGATTAATAATAGATGGTAGTATGATTTGTAGTGGAGAGCGTGGCGGTGTTGAGATTTTCTTTCGAGACCGTGTGGGCAACAGAGTGGCTATCTATGATGTGGCTATGTATTATTTATATCATTTATATCCGGATACGGTTCATGCCGGGTGTTGGAGGCGGTAGCAGGATGAAAGAACGAGACGGGATAGATGAACTCGTGAAGTATTTACGCGACAGTAAGGAGAAGCTAATGATGTGTGGCGAGTTCTGTAACCGCATAAAGCTCGGTGATAAGCGATTGATCGATTGGGCAGTTGCGATAGCGTCAGGACTTGGTGCGCATGTGGCGGCAACCGGCAATACGGTGGTAGAACTGAAGAGACGAGGTATCGCCACCCGAAAGATGTGGGCTGCGGAGGTCATATACTACCTGCAACATGACCGATGGCAGGAAGGTCTGGACCTGGTTGCGAGACCTGATGTGGTTATAATGCTTGGCTACAACATGGATATGCTACGTGCGATTGTTAAAGCATTGAATACAGCGGGTATAGAAACGGTCGTACTTGATAACGTGGCAGTGGACGAGGCGACGTACTCACTATCCCGGCTCTCTTTAGCTGAGTGGGAGAATACACTGGAGATGATTGTAAATATGTTATAACTTTAACCCTGCCGGGTGCATCTC
>JAODGH010000028.1:37397-37700 GCA_025464325.1 Methanosarcinales archaeon
CTATCAGTCATAGTTGTAGCCAATCAGTGGCTGAATGTTAGTAATGATGATAAAGGCGGGTGCAACAAGTCAGCCGAATATCTTGCAAAAATTGCGGTAAAAGATAAGATAGAGGATCTGGAAAGCAAATATGGGAGTTACGAATGCATTGTCAAGCCTCGTGAGAATCACACTTTGGTGATATTTCAGCCAGAAAATATGGTATTTAATAACTCATACGAAGTCATCATGGTTTATGTGAAGGATGAAGAGATTGTCAAAGTTGAAACAGAGATTGTAACACCATGCATAACCACGCCAGAG
>JAODGH010000028.1:37732-39206 GCA_025464325.1 Methanosarcinales archaeon
GTTCATTTCTCAATCGATATAGACCCGCAAAAAATGGAGGCAACTAAGAGAGAACCGGTTTCGTTCCCAACAGACCCGATAGGCTTTTCCTGCTGGGTGAATATTACCACCGGCGAAGTCGAGGAAATCATCGTAGATTACCTGCAGGACCGGTCAATTGATACTGTGTTGAGAGATGAAGCGGCAAGAAGCAGGCTTGAAACGCTAAAAGAGGAATATGGAAATGTATCCTGTGTGTATATTACATCACCCGGCAAACCAGATATGGCAGAAATACGGCTCACGCCTGAATTTAATCCTCATGAAGAGAGAACCGAAGAATTGCATGGCATTCTTTGCATAGTTGATACGAAGGCGAAGAAAGTTGTAAAACTCGAAGAATTTGGCATTCCGCCTATTACTCTTCCGACACCACCCAGAACTACATTTATACCTAAATGATAATAGGACATCAGAATATGAATCTTGCCTGGCTATCGTTGCTCTTCTACGATCACTGGCTTGTTAGGTAGGGATTGTATCCATCATTCATTCTTTATTTAGAGTGAAACCAGCCTTCGAAATGCGTTAACTCCGCGACCCGTACTTATATCTTCGCAGCCTCAGCACGGGTCATCTCATACCGATAAAGAGGAAAATGTTCAGAAAAAGCAGCACGAAACTGCCCATGAGGAGCCACAGCCCGCGTACGACCCATCGCTGCTTTGTACCCGCTATCTCATCAATGATGCGTTTCGCATCTTCCGGGTCGTCGGGGTGGACCGTATATGATTTTGTTGTTAGTGCCCTGATTGCAAATAGCAGAACCATCAGCCAGAGCAGAATCGGTGCCGAGAAAAGTAACACGAGCAGCCAGTGAAGACTGGCATACCGGGTCATCTCAAACATGGGCTTCAGGTCTGCAAAGGAGATAGCATGGAAATAGACGCCTTCAAGAAAGCTCGCGGCTACTATTAAGTGCCTGGCACTCTCTTCTATCGAGGCTATTGACTCCTTCGCCAGCTCAAGAACGGTGTTCTTCCAGAATATGTCCACAGGTTGAGGCGGTCTGCCACTTATTTCCTCTGTCATAGATAAATTTCATTCTCCGCACGGCAGTAGGGGCAGGTTTTAAGTAATCGCATTTTGTTGTTAGCCCTTGATTCTACCGGTTTTGTTGATGGTGCCTGCCCCCGGTATATTGTTATCGCGGGATTTGCGTCTGATACCGTGATATTGAACTTTTTATGGCAGTTCCAGCACTTGATTACTATATTCCTCCTCCCCTCGCTACTCATTTGCGGTTATCTCCTCATAATACCTGTCAAACAGTTCAGCACCTATCTCTTCCTTCAGTTTCATTATATAAGCTCTTGCTAAATCCCTGTAAGGCGAACCGAGCTCGTCGAATATAGCAAATGCATGTAGATAATGCCTCAAAGCCTCTCTGTAATTGCGCTGTGCATGAAAAACCCTCCCTATCTGTCCGAGCGTG
>JAODGH010000028.1:39320-45001 GCA_025464325.1 Methanosarcinales archaeon
TCACCACACCCGATGCAGTTTCCGCTGTCTCCTCGTTTAATTCCCTGACAAGGTCAATAAATCCCCATCGGTATAGTGGCTCAGTCAGGTGCTGCACCAACTCGCCCGCTTTATTGTATTCACCGGCAGAATAGAAGAACCAGCGTGATTCTAAGAGATACCCGACATTTCCTTCCTCTTCACCTGCTCTTAAATACATCTCCGCAGCGGTGAGCTGTGTTTCTTTCATGCCCGAAGCGCCGTCTATTTGCTCGTGCAGTTCAAGCGCAAAGTTGCGTGTATTACTGTGCATCTCGTATGTGTTCGCGCTAATCCTGTTGAGCAAACTCTTGTGCAACAGATACCCTATTCGCTCATCATTGCCACCCACAGCAACAAGGAAGTCATGATCTACCGGCTTACGGTAGATTGAAGCAGACCTGAAGAACCTCTTTGTCGCTTCGTCCGGCAGCCATTCATAAAGCTTATTGAGCAGTGTGGTCTCTACAAATTCCTTCTGCAACTGTTTTATATCATGCAACACATTTTCTAATGGCACATCTCGTGCCGCAGCAGCGGCAAGGTCTATCATATATGGACTGCCACCTCCCTTCTCATAGATAATATTCTTTTCTGCATCGGTAATGCCGGAAAGTTCAGGTATATTCTCCATCAGTCTGAACGCTTCCCCTTTACTCAAATCACGGAGCGATACCCGCAGGATACTGGCTTGATAGCGTCTATCGCGTGTAAATGAAAAATCCTGCCTGCTCGTTATCATCACGCGGCTCTCTCGAAGAGTTATGGCAAGCGTTTCTATGAGATACCTGACAGGTTCGTCCTTTACCACATGCGGCTCTACTGTCACATCGAGCAGCTCCTCAAAACCGTCGAAGATGATGAGGTAGCGCGAGGTGTTCAGTGCTTGTGGCAGAAATTCTATTTTCTGCCTGACCTCAAGGCGTGCATTCTGCATCACCTGATCAAACATATTATTTCCGTTTAGTTTGAGAAACTCGTTGATTTCAAGTAAAATCTGCTCCACGGTGGGAACAGACGTACATCCAATGGTAAGAACCGCGTGGAAGTGCTCTTCACTACGCTCAACTGCACGTGCGGCGAGGCTTGACTTACCTATGCCGCCCGGACCCAGAATCAATATACAGCGCGCAGCTCCTCCCCTGAGGGCACGCGCAATCTCTCTTTGCTCTATCTGCCGACCCACAAATATATCGCCCGGATTCGGCAGGTTTATCTTGCTGAAACCTCCTGGTGCTGGTGGCACAGGCGCTGGTGCGGTCTCGTCAAGCGTGAACAGATTCAGATCATGCGCTGAACTGATTAACACTGGAATGCCCCAATCAACGAGGCTGTGTGGCTCCGGGTTCTCTATCGTTCGTCTGGGCGAGCTCATAGAAATACGTGCTTCGCCAAGCGCGACGTCCACAGGCTGACCGCTTGCAAGTGCTTTATAAAATCGTGATGCGAAAATAGCCGCTGAGTCATCGCGTATGCTCTGCTGCATAGCAATAACCGCGGGTATGCCATTTTTAACCAGTGCGCCGGCGACACTGGAGAAAGAATCCGAGGTTTTTGTCTTTGCTGTTTGACAGCCGTTTAACACAACGAGCCGGACAGCCCTATTCGCGATACGCTCTGCAAGCTCTGTACCACTGACGTTCAGTGATTTGTCATTGCCATCCTCAAGAAGAAGCACACCTCCCTTCTCTTCATCGAAGCCGCCATGACCCGTATAATGGATGATATGAGGATCGAACTCAAGCAAGGCATCGTGTATTCGTTCCAGAGAAGCTTCATCTTCCCAGCGTATGGTAAGCCTGCCTTCGTCTGTGAGCGGTTTCAGCGCATCCTTTATCAATCGCTTCTCTCTCACCACATCAAGCCTCTTCGCCTCTGGGAGGTCGGGCGGGTCTGATATAATTACAAGAAGCCGTAGCGGTAGTGAAATCTTTTGTAACGATACTCCTTCCCTTTCCGTGGACGGTGTCCGAATAAGGAAGTTCGCTCTGCCTTTGAATATAAATTCTCCTTCGTATGCAAGGTACTCCCATGGTAGCGCTTCGAGACCCGGGGGGGCAGATGCAACCACAGACGAAATCCAGTTTGGCTCAATCTTCTAAATTCTTCGCCCACCGCGCCACCGAAAAGGAGTTTATACAGTTTGGTCCCGTAATCCTTCAATCTGCGTACAAACTCCTCTCCTACATCTCCACGACTGATACCTTGCATTATATATCGGAGTTCCTGTCTTTCCGCGAGGTCTGGATGGAACATGAATTCGCATTCGGCATCTGTACCCGGTAACTGTACACGATAAGTTGACCCCGACTCCGGCTCCGGGGTTTCAACAACTCTTAGCTCAATGTTAGTGCACATCTTTTGATCAATATAGATAATATAACACAAACAAAATAAAATTGTGATTACCCGCTCTAAAGCTCTCCACCACCATACACAGACAAAGTCACTTGCAAATATGCATGAGAAGCCTGATCGTCACACAGCACCTTTCTTTCATCCTATAAGAATATGGAGGGGGTACTGAGGATGAGGATGGAGGAAGGTACGATCGATCGTGAAAAGCTCAGGTGACGTCCTCATGATATATAAGATGCGTGACGATGTGTGGAACCAGTTCATAATATGCTGCTAATAGCTTATAATACACTCTATTTCGCGATTCGAATCCTTTATACAGAGATCTGGTCGTTGTTTCAAATAGGGTTTTTGGAAAAGTCTATAGCCATTTTTTCTTCTTGAAGTATATCATCATCGTGACCCCAACACCCAACATTACGATAAGAATCAAAGGATAACCCCATTTCCATTCAAGTTCCGGTATGTATTTAAAATTCATTCCATAAATTCCGGCGATAAATGTTAATGGTATAAAAATCGTTGCTATAATTGTTAACATTTTCATTATTTCATTCATTCTATTACTTATACTGGACAAATGAACATCTAACAAACCACTTGCCATATCTCTGAATGTTTCAACGGTATCTATAATTTGTATTGTATGATCATATATATCTCTGAAATACAATGAGGAACTTTTGAAAAGGCTGGACTCCATTTTCTCAAAGTTACCAAGGGTCTCTCTTAACGGCCAAATTGATTTTCTAAGATTAATCAAATTCCTTTTGAGCCTATGAATTCGTTGAACTACTTTGGGTGATGGCTCAACTAATACCTTCTCTTCAAGACCCTCTATTTCCTCCCCGATCTGTTCAAGTATAACAAAGTAATTATCAACAATAACATCAATTAAAGCGTAAACCAAATAATCAGCTCCCTTTTTTCTGATTACACCTTTATCGTTCCTTATGCGAGTCCTTATGGGCTCAAAAACGTCGCCACCCTTCTCCTGGAATGTAAGAACGAGATTATTTCCAGGAATTATGCTAACCTGTTCGGATTCAACTTCATGAGATTTATCATTGTAGGTTAACATTTTTAAAACAATGAATATATAATCCCTATAATCTTCTAATTTGGGACGCTGATGAATATTTAAAACATCTTCAATCACAAGAGGATGCAGATTAAATCCTTTTCCTATTCTTTCGATTACATCCGTATTGGAGAGTCCCATGATATTAATCCAGGAAACAGTCGATTTGTCTTTATAAACAAAACACTCTTCTACATTTTTTATCTGTATTTCCTGATAATTTTCCGGATCATAATCTATGATAGAGATCTCTGTCTCTTTCTCCATGGTGCCCATATATACCGGAGTACCGGGAGGTAAGCCTGCCTTTATCGAAAGCTTCTTCTTCCTTTTCATCTTTCCACCTCATGCCAGTAATATGGCAGATAACGTTTTGCAGACATACGAAGTCCAGACGTTAGACTGGGTTTGAGCGAAAGGGCGTAGCCCCATAGCCGTATGTCCGCTGTTGTGTGATGTTGTCACATTATTATTTTAATGCTTTTTTCGATGATTTTCTTAACAACTCCGGGATAGTAAGACCATTTCCCTTTGCTCTCATTTTTAGTTTTTCATATAGTTTTAGCCCACTCTATAAAAATGATATAAATGTCTGATTTTTAGGGCTATTTTAGATTAAATTGAAAAAATACACCGCAAAAATCGTTGAAATCCAATTTCAGCCGGAATAAAACAAAAATGGATGCATCACTGGTAATAGATGGAAAATATCAGGATTAAAAAGAGTGTAAATGGGAATATTTAGTGAGGAGTTTAAAGGCTAAGCTTGAAAATGGTGTATATGGGTTGACTGGTGCGCCGGTGTCCAAAAGTCGTTGTCCTATATTATTCCTCCGCGGGGGCAAAGTAGTGTTCAAAAAGCTTCTCGATTTCTCGATTATCCTTTTTTAGCCCGCTTATTCTTTCAATATCTAACCAATTTTCGGCTTGCTAAGAGGATTGCTCCAACCGGTATATCCTATGACCCATATAACACCTCCGCATGATTAAGCAGCTCCGTAGCGATTTTGTCAATCTCTCTGTACTCAATCCTTGCATCTATCACATTAATGAGCGCTTTTTTTAGTGCTATCCTTATCTTTGCACGTAGATAATCTTTCTTGTTCCAGTCAGCAACTTTCACATAACAGCCAAGTTCTCTAACAACCCCCTGGGCTACGGTTTTTATCTCCTCATAGTTTTCAAAAATCCGTTCCTTTGAGGATAATAAATCATAGAACGCCAGTTCTTCGTTGCTCAAATCAAGTTTTTTGCCTTCATCCTGCATTTTCTTTATTTCTCTGGCTATTTCTATCAGTTCCTCTATGACATCCACCGCGGTTAGTAACCTGACATTGTACTTTTCAATTATCTTCTTGAGCATTTCGTATAGCGATCTGTATCTAAACGGGTTTTTCCTCACCCTTACTCTCAACTCATCGTTTATTATCTTTAAAAGCAGGTCTGCCGCGTAGTTTTTGTATTCCATCTGTTTAAACTGTGCCAGGAAGTCTTCGTCCAGAACAGAAATCTCCGGCTTTTCTCTCTCAAGCAGTGTAAATATATCAACGGGCTCCTCAGCAGAGATGCTCTTTGTGATAAGCTGGTTTATTTCGTGTTCCAGGTCCCTTGAAACCTCCTTTATTCTGGTGGGTGAATACTTAACAACCATCTTCTTTATCATCTCAAAGAATCTTATATCATCTTTCATCCTGTAGGTCTCTGGATGAGGACTGGCGAGCGCATAAAGCCTTTTCAAGGTGATAAAATTCTTCACAAATATCTTCTTCTTCTCTTCTTCGCTTACCCTGCTATACGCCTCTGCAGTTATTTTAGAGAGCTCTTCTGGCGCGAGTTTCTTCCAATTTTTGTGGTCTATTCCACTAAAAAGCGAGGCTACAATGTCATATTTTTCGCTGAGAAGTGTTAAAATCTCGTTTATATCGGTAAGCACATCTCTTATCGCTTCAATTGTATATCTGCTCAGAGATTTTCTTAAGTTATCAGCAATCCCTATGTAGTCAACGATTAATCCGCCTGGTTTATCTTTAAAGACCCTGTTTACCCTTGCTATTGCCTGTGCCAATGAATGGTCTTTCATGGGTCTGTCAAAATACATGGTATGCAAACAAGGCACATCAAAGCCGGTGAGAAGCATATCAACGACAATGACCATTTTTGGGTCTCTTTCTGGATTCTTGAAGTTATCTAAAAGCTCTCTGAGCTCGTGTTCGTTTCTCAAATG
>JAODGH010000036.1 GCA_025464325.1 Methanosarcinales archaeon
TTTTATTCGCTCAACCTCCACCACGCTCTTTCATACCTATCCCCCAAACCCGTCTGCAATTCCGCCTCAGGATAAGGGTCTGCCTTTACCGGTATCAATACAGGAAAATATGGACATCAACGGTGTACTCCTACGCTCGCCCTTATCATCAGTTTCACGCCGCTCTCCCGAAGAGAGAGCCAATCCGCACATATAATTATCTTCTCCGGTTTATATCCGGGCGCATATCATACATCAGGGTTATGATGCAGTCCCACTATGCCCGCTGCACCATGCCACCGTTCAGGCACATAGTCATGAATAAACCGGCTGCTTAATTCATCATGGCTACCGTTCGCTCCCGCACCCTGCCAGAACTTACCAATATCATGTAATAACGCCGCAAGCAGGACTATCTCAATATCTATATATGTCATCCGTATCTCCAGTCTTATTCTTATGCATATAAAAATTATATGCAGAGGTGAAACAAACTGAAAATCAATTTAAAGCAATGTTGATAAACAATCAAAAAACCTCATTATTGCAGATAGCACCCACACTCGCGAGATATTTCCAGATCACGCTGAACTCACCCGCACGTCCGATCGAGCAGGTACTCAGGTTCGCATATGCACGCTACCCAACCCCGCACACCGTGGTACTGCTGGTAGTAGATAGCCTGGACATAGAGCTCTATTATGAGCTCGGACACGAGTTGAGAACGCTGCACAGACTCGCTGAGCATGATGGCTTTATGCTGGAATGCGAGACCGTGAGCAATCACACAACACCCGCAATCGCCTCTATCCTCATGGGTCAGACGCCAGAGACACATCGCATTATCACGTCTGAGGATGTTGGACGCTCGACCTGGAAATCGATCCTGGAACTGATGGAAGAGCAGGGCAAAAAGAGCGGTGCGGTAATCGAGGAGAAGGGTGCAGAACCGCTCATCGGGCGGCTGAGCTGTGTATATGGTGTGAAAGACCGTGAGGACATTGTAGAATACGACAGACTGATAACGCAGCATACGATCTCGATGCTGAATAATTGCCGGTTACAGCTGGTATTCTCACATATACGCACCATTGATCGGTTTGCGCATCGTGACCGGGACCTGCATCTCGCGGCGAGAATTACTGACCGGAATATCCATGAGATAGCAGATGCCGTTTCGAGGATAGAAGGGTTAATACTTATATGTGGTGATCATCAAGCACACCTTACGAGAGCAAATAGTATAAAAGATAGTGCAAAAAGCACATATAAGAAGGCTAAAGTGCCGTTGATTGTGGCTGCACCCCATAGATAATTAGTATTAACATTAAGCGCCCGTATGCTACTTTAACCCCGATCTATTCTTTATGAGCTGAACCTGTGTTATAGTTGTATAACTCGTGCTGTGACGGTTCTGATATGATGGTTCTGATATGATATAAGGTTTAAATTGACAACCATGCATACACTATACATAAGCCTCGGTAGCTTAGCCCGGTAGAGCGATTGACTTGTAATCAATAGGTCGAGGGTTCAAATCCCTCCCGGGGCTCTCAATACATCTTTTAATCCAGCTTTTAATCCAGCTTTCAGCACCGAACAAAAGATAAAGTTTTAAATTATTCGGCGTTGATATATGAACCGAGTGAGGTGAAAATGGGCGCTAAGGTGAAATTAATAAGTGGACGAACAGTTGCACAGGGTCAGAATCTGGATAACAAACTTTCTGAAGAGTATTTTAAGGCAGTGGCGCTATGTGAGCTGAGTGCAGAAGACATGGAGAAGATAGGTGCTTCTCCGGGCGACAACGTGAAGGTGAGAACGGAATATGGCGAGGTGGTGGTGAAAGCGAAACAATCGACCGGATACCCGGAAGGTGTCATATTTATACCTATGGGACCATGGGCTAATGCAGTCACGAGTGGTAATACGAAAGGAGCAGGTATGCCTCAATACAAAGGTATCGATGCCGAGATAGAGAAGACCGATGAACCCGTGTTGAACATAAAAGAATTGATGAAGAGGTATATGTAAGGTGATGAAAAAATGGTAGAGATTACGGATGTTGTGTGTCCTTTGTGTGGCTGTGTATGCGATGACATCGTGGTGGAAGTGGAGGATAACAGGGTAACAAAGGTACGTGGTGCGTGCGCTGTGGGTAAGAGCAAGTTGATGGGGCACGGCAGAATAAAGAGCCCGGCGATAAGGGTGAATGGGGCATTGAAAGAGTGTAGCTACGATGAAGCGATAAAGAAAGCTGCTGAGATACTTGCAGGGGCGAGACGCCCGCTGCTATATGGCTGGAGTTCGACAGTTTGTGAGGCAACGAAATTGGGTGTGTGCCTTGCAGAGGAGATAGGTGCCGTTATAGATAATACAGCTTCGGTCTGTCACGGTCCATCGGTTCTTGCGATACAGGATGTTGGACTGCCCTCGTGCACGCTGGGTGAGGTGAAGAATCGTGCGAGTCTAATTATATATTGGGGTGCAAACCCGACTGCTGCACATGGTAACCACATGAAACGCTACTCATATATCGCAAAGGGCTATTTCCTGCCGGGAGGCAAGAAGGACAAGAAACTCGTGGTGGTTGATGTACGGGAGACGAAGACCGCGAAGATGGCGGACAAGTTCATTCAGGTAGAACCGGGTAAGGATTACCTCGTGCTATCCGCGTTGAGAGCTGTTTTGTATGGTCACGAGGATGTAGTGCCCGATAACGTGGGGGGCGTATCGAAGGAGGACATATTAGAAGTTGCGAATATGATGAAAGAGGCGCCGTTCGGGATCATCTTCTTCGGGATGGGTGTGACGCAATCGCGTGGTCGCCATAATAATATTATAAATGCGATACAGGTGACAAGAGCCGCGCATACGCATACGAAGTTCAATATAATGCCGATGCGAGGACACTACAACGTGACAGGGTTCAATCAGGTATGTACGTGGGAGACGGGATTCCCATTCGCAGTAGATCTATCACGAGGCTTTGCATGGTACAATCCCGGTGAGACTTCCTCTACTGACCTGCTTATACGGCGCGAATGTGATGCGGCATTGATCATAGCTTCGGATCCGGGTGCGCATTTCCCGGGCGAATCAATAAAGCATCTATCAAAAATACCGGTCATTCAGATAGACCCGTTTGCGAATCCGACGACGGAATTTGCGGATGTGGTTATTCCTACAGCGGTAAGTGGTGTGGAAGCAGAAGGAAGCGTGTATCGTATGGATGGCATACCACTGAGGTTGCGGAAGCTGGTTGATACTGATTATCTCAGTGATGAGGAGGTAATACAGGCTATATTGGAGGAAGTGAGAGCGATAAAGTCGAAGGAGGGTGAATAAGAATGGTTGAGGAATTACTTATAAAGAATGGTGTGGTTTATGACCCGATAAACGGTGTGAAGGGTGAGAAGAAAGACATTTGCATCCGCAATGGTAAGATTGTGGAAGAGGTGAAGAACCCGAAGGTGATAGATGCCGGAGGACGGGTGGTGATGCCCGGTGGTGTGGACATACACGCGCACATAGCGGGCGGTAAGGTGAACTCGGGTAGATTATTCAGACCCGAAGACGGTAGGAAGGGTTTGAAGGCGAAGACGAAGCTGTGCCGACCGGAATCTGGCTATTCGGTACCGAATACGTTTGCCGTCGGGTACAGATATGCGAGGATGGGTTACACATTCGTGATGGAGCCGGCAATGCCTCCGCTTGCGGCAAGACACACGCATGAGGAACTGGTTGATATACCTATCCTGGATAATGCGGCACTGCCGCTCATTGATAACAACTGGATGACGCTGGAATACGTTAAGAGTGGAGATATCGACCTGCTTGCGGCTTATATCGCATGGATAATAAAGGCGACGAAAGGATACGGTGTGAAAGTGGTGAACCCCGGTGGCACGGAGGCATGGGCATGGGCAAAGAACTGCGATCTGAACGATGCAGTGCCGTATTTTGATGTGACGCCTGCAGATATCGTGAAAGGGTTGGCGGAGGCGAATGAACGATTTGAGATGCCTCATTCAATACACGTGCATGGGAATATGCTTGGACATCCCGGCAACTATGAAGTGACATTAAAGACATACGACCTTGTGAAGGGCATAACACCATATAGAGACCGTCCGGTACTGCACTCGACACATACGCAGTTCTTCTCATACGGAGGCACGACATGGCGCGACTTCGAGTCGAAGGCACGGGCTATTGCTGATTATGTGAATGCCAATGAGCATGTTAGCATAGATCTCGGTTCGGTTATACTTGGCGATACCACGACGATGACCGCGGACGGGCCAATGGAATACAGCCTGTATCAAATAACGGGACGCAAATGGACAAACCACGATGTTGAGCTCGAGACCGGATCAGGTATAACACCGTTTATGTATTCAGGAAAAGTGGGCGTACACACGATCCAGTGGGCGATAGGGTTAGAACTGGCACTGCTTACCCGGGATCCCTGGAAGATTGCCCTCACATCCGATCATCCCAATGCTGGACCGTTCATCGGGTATCCGATACTGATCTCGATGCTGATGAGCAAGAAACGGCGGGACGAATCCGCAGAGGAGATGCATTCTTCAATATTTGACCGCACGGAGCTACCTTCGATCGACCGTGAGTATGATTTCTACGAGATTGCGATAATAACGAGAGCGATGACCGCCAGGACACTTGGTCTGCATGAACATGGCAAGGGGCATCTCGGCGTTGGTGCAGATGGTGATGTTGCTATTTACGATATATCACCGG
Source organism: Methanosarcinales archaeon (assembly GCA_025464325.1). GTDB lineage: Archaea > Halobacteriota > Syntropharchaeia > Alkanophagales > Methanospirareceae > G60ANME1. The sequence continues at coordinate 4,744 of JAODGH010000036.1, forward strand.
AAGAGCGAGACGCGGGTAAGATACAGAAGGCGTTCCTGAATGCGAAATACACGATAAAAGGCGGCGAAATCGTGGTGAAGGACGGAGAAGTGGTATCAACACCCGAAGGTAGAACATTCTTCGTGACGCCCGAATGCGATCCGAAGCTGACAGACGAGATGATGACAAAACTGAAGGAGATGTTCACGAATTACTACTCGGTGAGTTTCGCGAATTACCCTGTTCAGGATGCGTATGTACCGAATCCATATGAAATAAGAGCGCCATGGAGGAGTTGAAGATGCAGACGATAAGATTAAGGTTGAAAGAAGAGGTGATGAGTGGTGTTGCGAAGATACCGGTGATTGTGGACGCATTGACACCTGATAAGCTGTTTGGCAAGAGTGAAGCGGAGATAAAAGGTGTGAAGATCTGGTGGGGCAATCGTGAGGAGAATACCGGTGACTTGTTTGAGGTATCTGTAGAAGGTGATGCCACGAGTGAAGCAGAGGTGAAGATAGTCATGGATGGCGATCTCTCGCGGGTGAAGTACATAGGAGCGGGTATGAAAGCAGGTGAGATCGAGGCGAATGGCGATGTGGACATGCATTGTGGTGCAATGATGCGTGGCGGCAAGATAACGGTGAGAGGTAATGCGGATTGCTGGGCTGGTTGTGAGATGCACGGTGGTGAACTGATAATAGAGGGCGATGCCGGTGCGAACCTATGCGCGATGTACAGAGGTGAGATGACCGGTATGACCGGTGGCAGGGTGGTAGTGGGTGGAAACGTGAGCGAATGCGCGGGACAGTACATGGCTGGTGGTGAGATATTGATAAAGGGCAATGCCGACATCCTGGCAGGTTTGAACATGAAAGGTGGAAAGATAACCATAGAAGGCGATGCGATAATGCCCGGTGCCGATATGACAGGAGGAGAGATACTGGTAAAGGGTAAAGTAGAGGATATGATCCCCTCGTTCAAATTTGTTGAGACGACGACAGTGGATGGCGAGCAGTATCGTAAGTACATAGGTGATCTCGCAATGACCGAGAAGCGTGCGAAGGGAATATTGTACGTGAAGTGAGAAAGGAGGAGACGGATCAGATGGAACTGAATGGTGTGGAAATAGAAGATACATTCGCAGAAGCGTTCCCGATAAAGGTCGCACGGGTGATCATAACCGCGGCAACAGAGCGATGGGCAGAGGTGGCGGCAACAGAGGCAACCGGTTTTGCTACTTCGGTCATTGGGTGTCCGGCAGAAGCGGGGATAGATTGCACTCTACCTTATAATGAGACACCCGATGGTAGACCCGGTGTGGCGATAATGATATGCCACTTCAAGAAGGACGGTATAAAGGCACAATTGATCGAGCGGCTCGGTGAATGTGTACTGACGGCGCCGACAACTGCGATGTTCAATGGACTCGATGCCGAGGATAAGGTGCCGGTGAAACTGCACTTCTTCGGCGATGGCTTCGAGCACGAACTCGAGGTGGGTGGACGCAAGGTATGGGCTATACCCATGATGGAGGGTGAATTCATTTGCGAGGAGGAATATGGTGTGAAATCGGGCGTTGCCGGTGGTAATATCTTCATCCTCGCACGGAATCAGATGTCAGCACTCGCTGCGGCAGAAAATGCTGTTACTGCAATCCGGCGTGTGGAAGGAACGATAACACCGTTCCCTGGCGGTATCGTCGCGTCAGGTTCGAAGCCGGGCTCGAATAAGTATAAGTTCATGCATGCGTCGACAAACGAGAAGTTCTGCCCAACACTAAGGTCCCGGGTAGAAGATACGGCGATACCCGAGGGTGTGAATGCCGTATATGAGATAGTGATAAACGGAGTGAGCGAGGAAGCAGTGAAAGAGGCGATGCGAGTGGGCATAGAGGCTGCGGTGAAGGTACCAGAGGTGGTAAAGATAACGGCGGGTAACTTCGGTGGTAAACTGGGCAAATACCAGATCAGGCTGAAAGACGTGCTGGGACTCTAATGTAGAGGCAAGCGTTATTAATCCTCGCCTGCCTTCTCTTTCTTCTTATTTTTATAACGGTCTGTGATGAATATCCGTTTCGCTTTGTATCTTATTATGCGTTCATCATTGTCATACTGCTCTGCAAGTTTCGTTAATAATCGCATTTTGCTCTCACCTTCGAGCCCTAAATCATCCATGATCTCCTTTATTATATCCCTGCCCATCGTATCTATTAATTAAATAGTCCCTGGTTATTTAACTTAACCCTCGGTTTTTTTCTAAATATTCCCTTTCCAACGGTTGTTCGATCTCCTGTAGAAACGGTACAAATACCGGATGTTGAAATAACAACCGCACCTTTTCACTATTTTAGCGAGGGAATAGGTTTCTACCTCCTGGATACTTACTGCTAAACACTATCCATGGTGGGAATAGCGATCAATTATGGTAAGCTTTTAGTTGAATGAGCTGTAAAAAATGGATGAGATGAAAGTTGTTGTGACCGGTGGTGCAGGTTTTATCGGCTCGAACTTAGCGGAGACGCTCGCAAACAGTGGTGAAGAAGTTGTTATCATAGATGATCTGACAACGGGAAAAATTGAGAATATAGGCGAACTGCTGAAAAGAGAACGCGTGAGGTTTGTAAACGGGTGTGTAACGGATCTGAAGCTGCTAAAGGAGGTATTCAAAGGTGCTGAAATCGTTTATCATCTTGCTGCGATCCCGTCGGTACCTCGTTCCATCAGGGAACCGGTGAGATCAAACGATGTGAACATTAATGGTACACTGAACGTTCTGATAGCAGCGAGAGAATGCGGTGTGAGAAAGGTCGCCTATGCATCCTCATCTTCTGTTTATGGTGATACGCCATCACTGCCGAAGAGAGAGGACATGAATCCCAACCCGCTCTCACCGTATGCTGTGACAAAACTCACGGGAGAATACTACTGCCGGGTATTTCAGGAGGTTTATGGACTCGAAACGGTAGCTCTGAGGTACTTCAACGTTTACGGACCCAGACAGGACCCCTTCTCGGAATATGCTGCAGTAATTCCTAAGTTCATCCAGCGTGCTCTGAAAGGTATGCCTCCCGTGATATATGGTGATGGTGAGCAGACAAGGGATTTCACTTTTGTTAAAGACGTTGTGGAAGGAACGATAATCCTTGCCAGAAACGCTACCGGGGTTTTCAATATTGGACGGGGCGAGCAGATATCCATCAATCGTCTTGCTGCGCTTATTCTGGAAATCACGAATTTAGATCTCGAGCCCATCCATGAACAGCCGCGAACAGGAGATGTGAAGCACAGTTTAGCAGACATTTCCAGAGCTAAGAGCTACGGTTATGCACCAAAATATGGCGTAGAGGAGGGCGTGAAAGAGACTGTGCGATGGTTCAGCAGTAGTGTGGCTGGTAAAACGCCTGTGGATTCGCCCTCTTAGAAGGTTCGTAAATGCGGTTTACTGATTTTTGTGTAGAATAATCACAAAATGACGGAAGAACATCGAAGAAGTTATAACAACATTTATAAAATGTCAGATGTTATGCTTATATGTCTTAGAATGATGACAGATCATCATCGATATGGGGCGGCATAGAGATGAAACTATTGGTATGTGGTAAGGGGGGTAGTGGAAAAAGTACAGTTTCGGCGTTACTCGCGAAATCCGCTGCAAAAAGGGGCTATAGGGTTCTCGTGATCGATGGTGACGAATCCAACTTTGGATTGCACCGTCAGCTTGGTATGGATCTACCAGAGGATTTCATGAACTATTTTGGTGGCAAGAAGAAAGTACTTGAACTGATGCGTACAAGCGGCAAGTACAGGGATATAAATATATTCGACAGGAAATGGAGGTTCGACGATATACCGCGCGAGTATCTGTCTGCCAGAGATGGGATATCGTTGCTCGCGGTAGGTAAGATACACGAATTTGGAGAGGGTTGTGCCTGTCCGATGGGTGTGCTCTCAACGGGTATGTTAGAACACCTCGAAACGGGCGAAAATGAGATTGTAATTGTGGATACGGACGCAGGCGTTGAGCATTTCGGTCGGGGTGTGGAGCGTGGCTGTGATATCGTCATTGTTGTTATGGATCCAACTTATGAATCGCTTATGCTCTCAAAGAAGATAGAGGAGATGGCGGATAGCATCAAGAAACCGGTCTATTTCGTGTTGAACAAAGTGGATGAAGAAAGCAAGCAGTTTATGACCGCATCTATCGATAGTGCTAAACTTGCGGGTGTTGTACCCATGAATAGAGCCGTATTTCAGGCCTGTCTGAGAGGAGAAGAGCTGGAATTGCAGTTGCCGGAGATAGATGCGCTTGTGGAGTTTTTGCTGAAAGGGGGTAGATAAGAATGATTAATAGAAGGTTTTTGGCGGTACTGGCTCTTGTGGTACTCGTGTATTCTGCTTCTGTGGGCGTTATGGCATTATCAGTATCAGCGGGTACGGCTACGGAGAAGGTGGTTAAATTCGCGGGTGATGTTCCGGGTGGTGACTGGGGCTATCCCTCTCCGTTCGGGTTCTATCCAAGAGGACCGGGATACATCAGAATGAGCTTTATATTCGATACATTGACCTGGAAAGATCGAAACGGTACAGTGATACCCTGGCTTGCAGACAGCTGGGAGATGTCAGAAGACGGCAGGACATGGACGTTTCACCTTCACCACGGTGTTAAATGGCACGATGGTGAACCATTTACAGCAAAGGATGTACAGTTCAGTTTCGATTATATAACCCGGCACAGGACCGCATTCAAGTGGTTCCAGAGCCTGAGCTATATAGACCACGTTGATGTCGTGGATGATTATACCGCGGTAGTACACCTGAAAGAGCCCTTTGCACCGTTTCTGGTCGACATTGCGGGAAATGTGCCGATGATTCCCGAACACATCTGGAAGAACGTATCAGACCCCGGTAAATTCGTTGATAAGCGGGCAGTTATCGGTACAGGACCGTTTAAGCTCGTGAAATATGATAAAGAGCAGGGCTATTACGAATGGGTGGCGAACAGTGACTATTTCAAGGGCAAACCCATTATTGACCGTCTCATATCGCTCTCGGTCAATGATGCCGCAGCCGCACTGTTAACGGGAGCAATAGACGAGTCCAGTTTCTGGGGTCAGAGAGCGAAGGTTGCCTCTTCTTTTGAAGACAAACCCGGTTTCGCGGTTCGATGGGGTCCCAGCTACTGGGTGTTAAAGGTCATCTTCAACTGTGAGCGATACCCGACAAACATCACAGCGTTCAGAAAAGCACTCGCTTACAGTATAAACCGGACTGAGATCGTTGAACAGGTCGTACACGGTTATGGTATAACTGCAAATACGGGGTTGATACATCCTGATATAACCGGATGGTACAATCCCGATCTGCCGGACTACGAACACAACGTGACTAAAGCTGCCGGGATATTAGACGCTCTTGGCTTTATAGATCACGATGGTGATGGTGTCCGTGAGTATTCTGATGGCGAAAAACTGGAGTTTGAACTGCTCACACCGTCAAAATTCGCACGAGAAGCCGAACTGATAAAATCGCAGCTGGCTGAGGTCGGTATAGGCGTAAACGTTAAAGTACTGGACATGAGTACATTGGATGATATCCTCAAAGAAGGTAATTTCTTCCTCGTCATCTCCGGTCACGGCGGGATAGCGAACCCCAACATACTGCAACAGCCAGACTGGCCCGGAGGCACGTTTAAGAATGAGACGTACAGTGCGTTATACAAAGAGCAACGGGAGACTATGGATCCCGCGAAGAGAAGAGCTCTCGTGTTCCAGCTTCAGAAAATCGTTGCAGAAGAACTGCCGACATATGCCCTTTACCATCCCAGGATGTGCTGTATCTATCGTCCTGAGAAGTTAGATACATGGTTCTTTACCAGAGGCGGGGTGGGTATTGGCATACCAATCGAGATGAACAAGCTGGTGTTTCTGGGAGAGGCGAAAAAGGGCGAAGCAACAGAGGGAACCGCCACACCATCGAGTCCTGCACCCAGACAGCCGGGTTTTGAGGTGGTATGTGCTATCGCGGGCTTGCTGACGGTTACATATCTGAAGTACCGGGTGGGTGTAAGAAGGCGTTAATGCCGGGTCGAGCTAAAGCCCCTTCATCTGGATAAATTAAATGCACCAGATCACCAAAATAGCAGGCTATGTGACGATAATCCTTGCGGTCATCTCATTCAATTTCTTTTTGCCGCGGTTTATGCCCGGTGATCCTCTGTCATTTCTGACCGGTGCACCGGGTATGGATATGCCAATCGTGCTGGATGAAGCGACAAGGGCGAAGTTACTTGCCTATTATGGACTGGATAAGCCACTTCTCCAACAATTCGCGGACTATATGATCAAACTCATGCATGGTGATCTCGGGTGGTCAACCTATTACAACGCTCCCGTATCGAGTATATTGGCGGGCAGACTGAAGTGGACTCTTCTGCTCATAGGGACGTCAACATTACTGTATATAGCGCTTGGTATCGTGCTGGGTGCTATATCTGCATGGAACAGAGGCGGTAAGAGTGATGTCGGACTGCTACTGCTGCTACTGTCGGTCGGGTCATTCCCGCCGTTCTTCCTCGGTATGCTTCTTATTATACTATTCGGTGTAAAACTCAACCTGTTCCCTGTTTTTGGTGCCCAAAGCCCGTTTATGGCATATTCTTCACCGGTTGAAGAAGCGATGGACATATTGCACCACTTAATCCTGCCCGCGACAACACTTGTTATCACACATATAGGTGGCGTGTATCTCTTGATGCGGAACTCGATGTTGAACGTTATCGGTGAGGATTACATCTTAACTGCACGAGCAAAAGGACTGGCTGAGTGGTACATATTACGTAAGCATGCGATGAAAAATGCTCTGTTACCCATTACCACGATGATCGCCCTCAGGGTTGGGTTCATGATCAGTGGAACGATACTTGTAGAAACGGTATTTGCCTACCCGGGAGTGGGTATGCTGCTATTTGACGCGGTTATGTATAGGGATTATCCGCTATTGCAGGGTGCATTTCTGATCATCACGCTCGTTATCATTGCTGCCAATTTCGTTGCGGATATGGTTTATCTGCGATTGGACCCGAGGCTGAGGCATGACTGAAAAGACGATCGAATTGACGGATTTACGCAGGTTATGGGATACGTACAGTGAGAAGCGAATCGGCGTGATCGGACTTGTTATAATGCTCGTATTTATAGTAATGGCGGTTTTTGCACCGTATATCGCACCTCACGACCCGTATGAGCTGTATAACCCCATGGAACCGCCAGGACCTGACCATTTATTGGGCACAAATGATATAGGGCAGGACATATTGAGTGAGCTGATATACGGTGCAAGGGTATCATTATTCATCGCGTTCTTCGTTTCTATCGTATCCGGGCTAATTGGTACAATACTCGGGCTACTCTCGGGCTATTATGAGCATGTCGGGTTTTTTATCATGCGAATTGTCGATGCATTCCTCGCTATTCCAAGGTTACCCCTGATAATCCTGATCGCGGCATTCATGCGACCCAGCATCTGGAACCTCGTGATTATATTCACCATTCTCGGATGGCCAATAACCACGCGTATCATACGTTCGGAGGTATTATCGCTCAGGACCCGTAATTATGTGGAAGCAGCGAGGATGCTCGGTGCACCAGACAGTTACATCATGATAAAGCATATCCTGCCAAATGTATTTCCACTGCTCGTTGTGCGGTTGGTTGTAGAAGCGAGTCATGTGATACTCGCAGAATCGAGTTTGAGCTTCCTTGGTCTTGGCGATCCAACGGCAAAGAGCTGGGGCATGATTCTTCATTACGCCTTTATGTATCCCACCATATACATATCAGACGTATGGAAATGGTGGATGCTTCCACCGGGTTTGTGTATTGTGCTAACGATCCTTTCGCTTATGTTCATAGGCTATGCACTTGAGGAACTGGTTAATCCAAGACTGAGAGGTATGACGCAGGTATGACTCTATTGAAGCTAAAACGATTGAGAACCTGCTTTCCAACCAGAGACGGGCTTGTAAAAGCGGTGAATACGGTCGATCTCGAGATAGGAGCGAACGAGATATTGGGCTTGATAGGTGAGACCGGTTGCGGTAAGAGTATCCTGGGTATGAGCATAATGCGGCTGCTCCAGCCGAGTACCAGGATAGAAGGTGAAATAATATACAAAGGGCAAGACCTGCTGAAGCTGAGTGAAGCCGAGATGCGGAAGATAAGGGGCAAAGAAATAGCTATGATATTACAAAACCCGGCAACGGCGCTCAATCCCGTTTTGACCGTGGGCGATCAAATAGCAGAGGCGATCTGGTTACACCAGACTATGACGAAGAGGGAAGCACGGGAAAAGGCGATCGAGGTCTTGAGATCGGTTAAGATACCCTCACCGGAGAAGATGGCAAATGAATGTCCGCATAAGTTCAGCGGCGGTATGAAGGAACGAGCTATGATCGCAATCGGGCTTGCATGCAATCCTGCATTGATCATAGCAGACGAGCCGACAAGGGGGCTGGACGCATCGACGAAGGAGCAAATAATAAAATTAATGAAGGAAGTAACCGAAGAGAAGTCAATGCTATTCATAACGCATGACTTAGATGCAGCAGCGGAGATATGTGATACCGTCGCCGTGATGTATGCGGGCGAGCTCGTGGAATGTGCAAAAACGGGCGATTTGTTCGGTAAACCGTTACACCCGTACACCATGGGACTGCTTGATTCGCTACCATGTCGGGGTTTGAAGCCGATACGGGGTATGAGCCCCTCGCTTATAGATTACCCGTCCGGATGCAGGTTCCATCCGAGATGTGACTATGCGAGTGCCATATGCGAAAAGAAGCATCCAGAGATGGTGAAGGTAGAGGATAGGCATTATGTGAGGTGTTTCATGTATCTATGATCGAGGTCGAGGTCGAGGTCAGAGATCTTAAGAAATACTATACTTCGGGAGTGCTGAAAAAGCGATACATAAAGGCGGTGGATGGTGTATCGTTCAGTATAAAGCGGGGGGAGACTCTGGGGCTCGTTGGTGAGAGTGGATGTGGTAAGTCAACACTCGGGAAACTGCTATTGCGGTTGATCGATCCCACCTCAGGTGAGATATTCTTTGATGGTATCAATCTGCTGCGGTTGAACAGGAAGGAGCTGCGAAAGATCAGACCACGGATGCAGATGATATTCCAGGATCCTTATGCATCCTTGAATCCGAGGATGAAGATCGGGGAATGTATTGCAGAACCGCTGAAGCTACAGACCGATTTGACAAAACGAGAGATAAGGGAGCGGGTGATGGAACTGATTGAAACGGTAGGATTGAACACCGAACACGTGAACCGCTACCCCTTCCAGTTGAGTGGTGGTCAGAACCAGCGGGTTGTGCTCGCGCGGGTAATAGCATTAAATCCCGAGTTCATCGTTGCTGATGAACCAACTTCTGCACTGGATGTCTCTGTTCAGGCACAAATTCTAAATTTGATGAAAGAGATGAAGGAGAAATTCACGCTCACTGTTCTTTTCATCTCGCACGATCTCGAGGTTGTACGCCACATGAGCGATAGAATATTGGTGATGAAAGCGGGTAAGATATGTGGTGAGGAACCAGTGAAAAGCTAAAATGGTACGCGAGCCTGTAGCCTACACAGGCGTTCAAAACGCGCGATCGCTATGTAAAACGAGCCACGTTACCACTGCCCGTCAGCGATCATTTTCATACATATAACACCTCTAAGAGGCGTGTATCACCCCTGACAGCATTTATAATCTCTTTTACATTCTCCGGATCCGCGAATGTTTTTAGCTCAAGAATAACGACCCCGGGCTGAATATCGCGTATGTAACGGATCACGCTTCTTACATCCATATTGCCCTCGCCGGGCGGTAGATGAAGATCAGATAAGCCGTTATTATCGTGCAGATGTACGTGTTTTATGAACGGGCAGAGCACATCAAAGAAATCGTTGAGAGGAATGCCATAGCGTTCTGCGGTAATGAATGCATGTCCGGTGTCGAGGGTCGCGTAGATATCGGTGTTAGCGGCATGAAGAAGTGCAAGCAGCTCTACTGGCAGGCAGCCTACACGGTCATCACAGAGATTCTCGAGACAGAGGGTGACCGAATATTCACGAGCTAAAGCTCCGAGTACTTTGAGGTTTCTGGCAGTATTGACGAACGATCTACGGTATGGTATGCCAGAGAAATCGTATTTTTGGTCCCCGGCAACGATGTCCCCTCCATGAATAACGATATGTCTCACATCCAGTAGCGAGGCGATCTCGAAGACGCGTTCCATAACCCTGAAATTGTGGTGCAGCATTCGACCAAGATCGATCCTCAGGTTTGGTACGCGCGCGTCAGAAGTAGGCACATGCAGCGAATACGCAACATCGAACGAATCAAGCGCCATAGCATTGCATGATTGATCTCAAGCGAATGTGCGTCGAGCAGCGGTACATCATCAAATCCCAGTTCCACAATGTCTACATCCAGATAAGATAGACACAGAGGCCCCTTTGATATCTCACGTACCAGCCTGGAATTCACACCTATCTCCATTTCTCCTCCCTCTCCTACGTATCATTTCTATCATTTACCTATTATATCGGCTGATCTATATATAAATATTCCTTTTTATATAAAAAAGATTGGATATATGTTAGCTTTTTATATAGCCCCTCCAAATATCTTTAGCATGGATGCGCGATCGGTTGGTCATGCGGATTTACACACACATACCTGCTATTCCGGCTTCAGCAAGGTCTTCTTCATCCCGTATCCCGAATCAGTCACGCCGCCGGAGGTGATGGTCGATGCAGCGGTGAATAAAGGGATGGATGTGCTCTGTATCACCGACCATAACGAGATAAAAGGCGCATGGAAGGCGCAGCGGTATGTGAAGGCGAATAAACTGGCGATAGAGGTTGTCGCCGGTGAGGAGATTGCCACAGCCGAAGGTGAGATTCTGGGACTTTTTCTACAGGAACGAATCGCTCCGGGGCTTTCGGCTGTTGAGACGATCGAGCTCATTCATGATCAGGGTGGTCTGGCTGTGGCACCACATCCGTTCAGCTATCGCTGCCCGTGTCTCGGACGGCGAGTGGAGCAACTGAAGCTGGAAGGTATAGAGGTACTGAACGCTGCACATCGAGATGCGTACGTTAACCGGTTGGCACTGGAAGAAGCGGGTTCTTATTTTGCGCATACCGGGGGTAGCGATGCACATTCTCCGCGGATGTTGGGCGATGCATATACGATCTTCCCGGGCAGAACCGCGAATGATCTGTACAGGGCGATATTACGGAAGGAAACAGAGCCGGGCGGGGGTCCCGCACCTCTCCGACACTGGATACTCTGGAACGTAGGGATTGCACATGGTGTAGCCAGGAAGTTAATAGCATCATTGAGGCCGGGATACATACCTGATGGCGATCCTTTAGCACGAATATACCGCATGCGCCGCCATAATAAGGTCATCGCAATGTGCAGCTGCATGCTTTTCATGGTGACGCCATTGCCCATAGTTTGTGGTATATTGGGCGAAGGCTGGCTCCGGTGGAAGGGACGAAAGAAATGGAAAGAGGTACATTCTAATACAACAGGTTGATTTGAGTTAATATCTAATATCTATATCTATCAGTCTATAATTCACATAATTCAGTCACCAGGAGAGGTCCCGTTCACTGCTATAGAGACTGTTGATCCGTTTGAGATGGTGATATAAATAGATTATGTCAGGCGAGGATAGATGGCACCTGATGCCAGCCGAAGATGTACTATCGAAACTCCGTACCTCTGAAACTGGATTATCATCCGAAGAGGTAAAAATACGACAACGGGTGCATGGTAAGAATGAAATAAGAGAGAGCAGTAGAATTTCTATACTGAAAATCTTTGTGTCACAGTTTAACGTGCTTATTGTAATACTTCTCGCGGCGACTGCGGTATCCGTGGTGTTTGGGAACGTGATTGATGCGCTGGTAATTTTTTCCGCGGTCATTCTTTGTGTGACTCTGGGCTTCTTCTTTGAATTCAAGTCAGAGAAGGCGATGAAAGCGCTGAAAGACATGGCTGCACCGATGGCTACTGTCGTACGGGACGGAGTGGAGACAAAGATTCCATCAATAGAGATAGTGCCAGGCGATATTCTGGTTCTAAGAGCGGGTACACGAATAGCCGCGGATGCGAGGTTGCTGGAAGCAGTGAATCTGGAAGTGGATGAATCGGCTTTAACGGGCGAGTCAGCATCGGTGAGAAAGGACACATCTGTGCTCGACGAGGACGTTATAATCGCAGATAGGCGGAATATGGTATTCGCCGGTACGACGGTGACCTATGGCAGAGGTAAAGGTGTAGTAACAGCGACGGGTATGCATACAGAGCTCGGCAAGATAGCACAAATCCTTACAGAAGCAATAACAGAGGAGACACCACTGAAGCGACGATTGAATGAGATAGGTCGATGGCTGGGTGTTATCTATCTGTGCATCTGTGCAGCGTTATTCGTACTTGGTGTACTCAGCGGCGTTTCTGTACTGGGGATGCTATTGTGGAGCATAAGTCTCGCGGTAGCAGTGGTACCTGAGACGTTACCGCTCATTATCACGGGCACGCTGGCACTGGGCGTACAGAGGATGGCGAGACGGAATGCAATAGTGAGGCAACTGCCAGCCGTCGAGACTCTCGGCTGTGTAACCACCATCTGCTCGGATAAAACCGGTACGCTTACAAGGAACGAGATGACTGTTCGCAGTGTGTATGTGGATGGTAAGATGATACAGGACTATGGAACGGCTACCACACCAGATCGCGGTGATGTTGCAGGTTTGAAGCTGGCACTTCAGATCGCGGTACTGTGCAATGACGCACACGTGACAAGGGCTACAGATGGCTACAGGGTCAGTGGCGAGCCGACGGAGGTGGCACTGGTACAGGCAGCGGAGAAAGCGGGTATCAATAAAGCCGAACTGGAAAAACGGTACCCCCGTGTGGATGAGATACCTTTCGAACGGGAACGTAAGAGGATGAGTACGATACATCGGATAGAAGGAGGGAAAACAGTGGCATACGTAAAAGGTGCACCTGAAGTATTGCTTGGGCTGTCTACGGGCATTTATCGCGATCGCAAGGTGGTTCAGATGACGGACAGGGAAAGGGAAGCGGTGCTTGGTATAAACAACGAGCTGGCAGCGAAGGCAATGCGTGTGATTGCCGTTGCGTACAGGGAATTGCCCTCTGAGTCGGAAAGGGAGATAGAGCGCGATCTTGTCTTTGTCGGACTGTTCGGCATGAGCGATCCACCACGAGAAGAGGCGAAGCCAGCGATTGAGGAATGCAAAAGAGCGGGTATAAAGACCGTTATGATTACTGGCGATCATAAACTGACGGCAGTGGCGATAGCAAGGGAGCTCGGTATGGTCTCGAACGATGATCCTGAAGTGCTGACCGGAACGGAACTGGAGAGTATGAGTGAAGAAGAGCTTGAAAGTTGTGTCAATAGAATAAGAGTATATTCGCGGGTCTCGCCCGTACATAAATTGCGAATCGTGAAAGCGTTGAAGCGAAAGGGGCACGTCGTGGCAATGACCGGGGATGGCATAAATGATGCACCGGCATTGAGGATGAGTGATGTCGGTGTGGCAATGAATTCGGGCACCGATGTAGCGAAAGAAGCTTCTGACATGATTTTAGTTGATGATAATTTCGCCACCATTGTGGCTGCGATACGGGAGGGCAGGGTGATATACGAAAATATGAAGAAGTATCTGCTGTATGTGCTCTCCTATGCATTTGCGGAAGTCTCTATGCTGAGCGGTGCATTCCTGCTCGGTATATTAACCCTGGGATCGCCATTGTTCCCGCTCATTGCGGTACAGATACTATGGACGAACCTGGTGATAGAGGATCTACCAGCAATGGGGCTGGGTATAGAGCCGCCGGAACGAGACATAATGTCAAGGAAGCCGCGAGATCCGAATGAACGGGTATTCACAAAGGGGTTGATCGTGTTGCTTATACTCATGTCGGCGGTGATATCTGTGGGTTGCATGGCTATCTTCCTGAACTACCTGCCCGAAGTGGCTAAAGCGCGAACAATGGTCTTCGCAACGCTTATCCTTTACGAGATGGTCAATGCTTTCAACTGCCGTTCAGAAAGGCATTCGCTATTTCGGGTGGGTATCTTAACTAATAGATGGCTGATACTGGGCGTGATGGCGTCTTTAGTACTTATGGTTGTGGCAGTACAGTTTGGCAGTCAGTTCTTCCATACGGTACCGTTAACCGTTGTGGATTGGTGTATCGCGGGCGCGACGGGGGTCACAGTATGCGTAGCGGTGGAGCTATGGAAGCTGGTGCGGGAATATTTATAAGCATCTTATGCCCAACCGTTTATCGAGCTCAGCTACTTTTCCCGGTATCTCTGAAATAATCTCTCGATCGTCATCTGTTAGGATATAAACCTTTGAGAACTCCTCCAGTAGATCCATGGGCGAGAACTTACGGCTAAGTCCGGCTTCTTTGAGCTTGTTTTCGAGCCTGCTGTAGCCATACATACAGGGCTAAAATGATGTAAACAAATGCCCGAAAACGCTCTCATCGTCCTGCAGTGTCCGCATTCAGCACGTTCTTATAGGTATTGAACTGATTCTCCACATTGCCACGTCTCTTATACATCATGAATACCTCTCGACCATCTTTATCCATATCCGAGATTATGAATATCCTTCCGGCACGTTTTAGAGCTTGCCTGAGCTTTTCCCGGTTAATCGTACCCTCTTCCATCCTCAATACCCCATCTTCGAATAGATAGAGGAAGTATCCCCCTACACGCCTCTTACCGAACTTAATCAGCCTTTCACGGTAGAAAAAGTGCCCTGTGAGGTGAATTCTCACATCGTACAGCTTGCTATTCCTTCGAGCAGGCAGGATGAAGGAAACACCTTTATCGAGTAGAAAAGCCACAACAGCTTCGGAGAAGAATCCACGATCGAGTATGAGTATCTTGCCACTGCCTTCTATGCCACTCTCCCTTAGTGAGTTATACAGAGAGGTTATATCCCTGATAGAACCCGGTAGAGCCCTTATCCACCGAATATAGCAGTGCAAGATTTATCCGGGGAAGATACACATGGTCTTTGTTGTATCCCATCTCTGCAATGTTGATGCCCTCAGAACGTGTGAAGACAACGCTCAGATCGTAGACAAATTGCTGTCCATCCTTCGACAGCTCTCTGAAGATGAGATCCTGTCCGGCTCTGTTCGAGCCAATCTCCTTCAACACCGCCGATTCGGACGGAGATCCGGGGTGAGCCGGTTCGGATCATGAAGCCGCTCCCACACGCTCCCCACTCGCTTCAGGGGTGTATAGCCGAGAATGCGTGTCGTAGCAAGAGCGTAAACCTCCTGCCAGATCTCGCCAAAACCCGCTTTGATAAGCGGGATCAGATTCTGCATCGCTCTGTGTACTGACGGATGCTTCCGGGCGAGAAATGAGTAACCCCGCGTTCTTTATCGAGTTTACCGGGATATGTCGATCTCTTACGTCGCTTCTTCGCTTCTCTATCCCGGTATGTGGTGGACCGATAGACGTAGTATGAATTCCCGAAACGCTTTATCTCTATCCCCCGTTCGCCTTCACTCCTCCGTGCCTTTACCCAGGCGCTTACCCATTCTTCCATGATCTCCCTGTTAGGGTATAAATATATAAAAAATATTTGCCGTTGTATACGCTGCATTAGTATAACCAATCGTGGATAACTCAGTACTTCACGAAGTTATTCCCTGAATTTGGAGAGTTCGGGTTAAATATTACAGCACAATTGATGGAATGGAAAATGGGAAATTTGAAAGAGAGCGATTTGGGGAAATTATTGAATAAGGAAGCATTGAATGGGGCAGATTTGAAGAATTTGTGGAACCAAGAGGAATTAAAGAAATTAAGAGTCTGGAAGAGGAGTGATCTCCCACTGGAAGGGATAAACATAAATTTTGAGACTACTTTGGGTCATCTGAGTCACAATCATAAAAAAACCGACGGAAACGGTGAAGCAACTGTATGCTTAAGCTCAGAAGAGCCTGGGATTGCGATTGTGACTGCATCTGCTGAAGGTTTCATCTCTGGTAATGTCGAAATAGAGATAAAGGAGAAAAAGAAAAAATGATAGATAAAATTCACGATTGGTGGAAAGAGCAGAAGAGAGAACGTAAACGACCACTATGTATTTCAATTATAATTATTATTATTATAGTGATTGTACCTGTACTTATTTTATTATTCCATCCAGCAATTGTGGTTGAACCACAAAAATTGGATGTATCAATTTCACCTGGAAATTCTACAGTGAAAACTATTTCAATCGGAGTTATTGGAATAGGTGATAGGGGAGTAACATTGAGTGCAGTTGGACCGATAGTCAGTTGGGTAAAATTCAGTAAGAACAATGAAAATTTTAAGAATAATATTACTGTGGAAATTGATAAAACTCAATACATTAATGTCAATTTAAGTCTCCAATCGAATATTACTCCCGGGGATTATAGAGGGGCAATAGAAATCTCTCATAAACGTGGCAAGACAGAAATCCCGGTTTTAGTTAAAATCGGAGGTTAAAATTGTGCGCTATAACATTGATTAGAAAAAGACCTTTTATAAAAGGGAGCAGTTTACTTCGAGAACTGCCTTAATTTGTGTTCCTAACACTTGCTATTTTCATATGTTTTTGATACATACCAATAGTACCTATTTCTTTTTATATTGCCCCAACAGTTGCTAATACTGTGTGCGTAAAAAACCACGGTTTAAAAAATTCGAGATGCATAGGGATTTGCCCTCAAACTTTAAGAAAGTTTGATCAAAACGCACGCTTTCGGCGGCGCTGAGAAGGGGTACCGTGGTGAGTGCATCAAAGCGCCGAGGAGGGGCGCGATATAAGTACCGAAACAAATAGGAGGTGATATAAAAAATGGAAGAAAAGAAGACCTATCGGTTTGGATGGCTTCCGGATTATCCAGATTTCAGGGATTACACGGAAGATGTCGAAACGATTAAGCCACTGCTTGAAAAAACAAGTGTGAAAGGAGGGGGTAGCCCTCCAAATCCTTCGGTAGACCTGAGAATGTGGTTCTCTCCTGTGGAGGACCAGGGGGGGCATTGGATCGTGCACGGCGAACGCAGCCGTAGGAGTTGTGGAATACTATGACAGAGGAGTACTGGCCTTATACCGACAAAAAACCCACTGACCCTATCGTACCAACACACCACTTTGACCTGGAGCCGCCTGCATTTTGCTATGCTTTCGCACAGAACTATCAAGCGATTAAATACGTTCGGCTTGACCCTGCCGGAATTTACGGGGCTGAGCTACTATCGAGGATAAAAACGTATCTGGCATCTGGACTTCCTTCGATGTTTGGATTTGTAGTCTATGACTCAATTAGCCAAGCTTCAAGAGATGGAGAGATTCCATACCCGTGTTCCAGGGAAAGAGCTCTGGGAGGTCATGCCGTTGTTGCAGTGGGGTATGATGACGAGAAGAAGATCAAGAATGCCGGTTGTGGAACTGAGACTGAGGGTGCACTGCGTATCAGAAATTCATGGGGTATTGGATGGGGAGACAGAGGATATGGTTGGCTCCCCTACGATTATGTGCTTAGAGCACTGGCAAAGGATTTCTGGGTGATCCTCAAAGAAGAATGGGTTGATACCGGTGTATTTAAGTGACTCAATACAAGTTCAAGTTCGTGGGGATATTCTTATTCCCACATTTTTTTATCTATATGAATGCTTGTATAAATGATGCATGTTTAAAATGCGAAGACACATACAGGATGGGTGATTATAGACGAATATGATAGATATACTGAAGATATTTCAAGCAGTCGTGCCGTATTTGAAAGTGATACTGGTCTTAGCAGTCGCTTTCTTCGTGATTGGGATAATTAAAAGACTTATTAGGAGATTCTTAAGCACTACTGCTCTGCCTTTGGATGCTCAGAACATCTTACGAAGAGCCGTGGTCTATGTTTTATGGTTCGCTGTTCTGATTTATATCACGCATGAGCTGGAATTAGAAGAGATTTTCATGCCTCTCATAGGTGCTTCTGTTTTAGTTGGGGCTGCTATTGCCTTAGCCGTCAAGGATGCCTTAGGCGATGCGGTGGCGGGGATATTTCTCCTCTTAGACAGGCACTTTAATATTGGTGACGAAATCGAGACGATGAAATATAGAGGAGAGATTATAGATGTCACGCTCAGAAAAACGCGCATAAAGACCGGTGATGGAACAATAGTTGTATTACCAAACGGAAAAATAGATTCTTCTGGATGGGTGTTACACGAGAAAAAGACAGAGACGGGAGGGGACTAAAATATAGCGGTAGCTTACCTCACCGCACGACACACTCGGCAACATAACCTTCTCTCTTCACCGCATCCCTCAAATATCCTAACTCGGCATCCGAATAAGTCACTTCATCCAGGAATTTTACGTCCAGCACCTTAGCAGGCACGAACTTCTGCAATACATATCGTTTACTACCCCTTATTAGCCGCCCTATTTCCAGAATATCTCGCTTACCCAATTGCGATTTCACCACCGTTGTTCGGAATTCATAATCCAATCCAGAAGACATGATTAACTCGATGCTGTGTTCGATTTTAGCAGGGTCAATCCGGGAATCGGTAATCTCCTGGTATCTTTCTAAAGGCGCTTTTACATCCATTGCGAGATAGTCCACGATTCCGCGTTCTATCGCTTCGCTTAATACCCTGGGATTGCTGCCATTTGTATCCAGCTTAACCAAAAAACCTGAATCTTTTATCTTCCTCATAAAATCCTTCAGGTCTGGCTGCTGTGTTGCATAATTAAGT
>JAODGH010000031.1:0-21363 GCA_025464325.1 Methanosarcinales archaeon
CATCATTACTTCATCTCGCAAATATGCTAAAAATAATTTCATTTTAAAAGCGTCTCTCGTCCTTTTGCCAATCATGCATATAAGAATATAAGGGAGGGACGGAACCTGCAATTAACGCTTCTCATGTTTCACGTGATTTATTCAGCACACCCACATAGATAACCGTCGTATGTTGGCGCTGGATCGGTATTCAGCGGGTTGCATCAATGCCAACCTTCGTTGTCAGTCCATTCTCTGATGAGGGGTCAAGGGATGAGCCCCGCACTCCCTGTATCATGACCACATCTCTACCCCATTGAACCCGTGTTGCTATTGCGTATTCCACTTCTTCGGGATTGAATATATCTACATCTGGATCAACGACCACAACGAGCTTCAAACTCGGATGTGCCGCCAGAGCAGCGATAATTGCATTCTTAGCTTCGCCTTCACCACTCTTATCTATCTGTACCACCGCGTGCAGGTAGCAACATCCCCCCTCCGTTAGTACCACGTTCTTCACACGTGCAACACGCTCCACCGCACGGTATATCAAAGGTTCGTACGGCACGCCCATAAGTAGCCTGTGTTCTACACCCGAAGGTAGAATGGCATGATAAATCGGATCCTCCCGGTGGTACATTCGCGTAAGCGTGATTATGGGCTCTTCCCTCACCAGGTCATAAGTACCGGTGATATCCATAAACGGACCCTCTTTTGCACGTTCTTTGCCTATGTAGCCCTCGAGTACGATCTCAGCATGTGGTACCGCCACACCGTTCTCCAGCCTGAAGAGCTCCACCTGCCGGTTCATCAATACAGATGCGTATTCAAACTCCTTACCGGGTGGCACACGTGTTGCCGCAGCGAGAAGGATCAATGGTGCAACGCCTATTGCAATCCCTACTTTCAGGTCCTCGCCACGGTTCAGCGCTTCCACATGCATCTTGTAGAGATGTCGTGGTGGTACGAGTCTTGCCACCAACCTCTTATCATCAAGAACCATCATGCGGTGGAAAGATGCATTACGTACGCCGTCCAGTTCCGCAACAACCACACCACCGGTGATATATGCACCACCATCACCGCTAAAATATCGTAATACCGGCAACTTACGCAGATTCGGCTCTTCTATCACCTCTTTAGTATCGGAATCCCCGGTTATACGCACTTCACCACCTTCTATATTATCGGCTATCTCCGCAAGGAACGGTGCGATATTTGAAGTTTTCGTGCCAAGTAGCTCCGCCAGCATCGCTCTGCTGCATATTGCGTTCATTATGACCCTGTGCATGCCATCAATGGCGTGAAATAATATGGGTCGGTGTCGATGTTTCAATCCAATAGAAGCAGCTTCGTAACTCGATGATACACTGCGATCAATCTCTATCAGTGTACCAGACTCTCTCAATCTATCTATATATGATCTCATACACTATCAATTCAAGGAAGTAGCATATAAAAAAATAGACAGGGCGCGAGGGGTGTAAAAGCCCAAAATCATTGCCCCCTCTGCCCATCATCCATTTACTCAGTTTAGTTGTTATTTCTTCTTCAGCTCATCAAGTCTCTTCTTTATCTGTTCCAGCTGATCTCCAAGCATCTTCGCCTGATTCTCCAGCATCGCTATTTCCTGATCCCTGGTCATACCCGGCATACCGGGCATAACCGGCGTCCACTGCTGCATCCACGAGCTGAACTGCGGTATCTGACCGGTCTGCATGAGGTACTGCGCGGCAGGTGGCAAGCCCATCGGGCTCCTACCCACCCAGCCGGGCGAGAACCCGAACCGCATCCAGCCGGGCAGACCCGTCAGATAGTACATATTTCGCCATCTGTATCCACCTCTTCCATACGCCATTTTTCACATCACCTCCTAATAATCAAGCTCTTGTCATTTTAGTGCCACATTTCGGGCACATCTTATCGTAGCAAGGTTCGCCACGTGTATGTGGTGCTCGATACCCACATTTCGGACATACGCATTCGCCACCGGGACCGAGACCACGTCCACCCATGCGACCTCTACCACCGCCTGCCATTTCATATCACCTCCCAACTAACCAATCCATCAATGCCTGTGCATCTCGCACGCATCACTATCTGAAGCTTTGTGCAGCAAGCCCGACTGAAACGCTTCTATCGCATCTTTAACAGTGCCACTTGCTCCTACATAGACTTCTATGCCAAACTGTTCAAACATATTTATCGCACGTGGTCCCAGTCCTGAGCAAAGCACAACCTCCACACCCTCATCTGCCAGTATCTCGGGTGCAACTCTGGTACCACCGAAATGCTCACCATCATTTGGCACCACCTTCTTCTCTTTTGTGTTCAGATCCACTATCATGAATGCAGGCGCTCTTCCAAAGTGCTCACTCACCTGAGCATCAAGCTCCCGCGTGTCAAGCACAGGGACGGCTATCTTCATCACACCTTCACCTCCGTTTGAGCTCTTCTATACGCTTCTTCACTTCTTCCAGCTCAGACTCTAACCTATCGACCATATCACTCAGTTCCTCGAGCTTTTTATCTCCACCGGGCTGCGCGGTCTGAGCAGAGAAGTTGCCTCTGTCTCTACCCTGCCTATCCATTACTCCGCCAGCGCCCATACCGGCGTGAGCGCCAACAGTTGAACTCTCGCTGAGGTTCAACCTGCCACTCCTGTACATCTCTATCGCTTCTCGAACGGTACCATACGCGCCGGTTGCAACTTTGACACCCGCGGTGGATAGCACCTGAAACGCGTTTGGTCCTATATTGCCGCTTATCAGTATCTCAGCGCCACGGTTTACAACGGTCTGAGCAGCCTGGATACCGGCACCACCGGGCGCCGCTATCGCTTCGTTCGGTATAGCTTCAAACTCCATCGTATCGCTATCAACGAATATCAAGTACTGACACCGCCCAAACCGCGGGTCCACCTCCGCATCCAGATCATTCCCCGTTGCTGTTACGCATATCTTCATGTTATCCCATTACTCCTGTTTGAATATATATTCATTCATCATATAAAAAGCTGATAATCTGAAGCTCGGGTCGCATATGAGCTGTTATTTCTCTTACTCTGGCTATAAATTCGCGCGTCGGGCTGTTATCTCCCCTGCTACGTTCGTCTGCATCAGTCGTTTCACCTCATCCATATCGCTCGTCTGTGCCAGTACCCACATCAACTTCACAAGCGCAGTCTCTGGTAGCATATCCATTCCCTCTATCACTCCCGCACGTATCAGGTCGCGTCCTGTATCATATACTCTGTCGCAGACCGTACCATACAGGCACTGAGAGGTCATCACAACAGGTATGCCATCTCTTATCACCCGCTCCAGAGTGGGTATCCAGTCCGCAGACACGTGTCCCAATCCGGTTCCTTCCAGTACGATACCCCTGTTGCCTCGTTCCACCAGATAATCTATTATATCCGCTGTCGCACCAGGATAGAACTTGACGAGAGCGCATCTCTCTTCGAGTTCCGCGTGCAATTCCAGCTTATTGTCACCACGGTGTGCATGCTCTGACATGAACTCAACACTTAACTTTGTCACGTCCGAAGCGGTGTAATCCACCTTACCTATGGGTGCGGAGTTCACCGATTGGAATGCATTACGTGCGGAGGTATGCATCTTCCTGACTTTCGTACCCCTGTGGATATAGCAGAAATCGTCTGATGTTGTACCGTGCATGACAACAACAACTTCCGCGAGGTCGCTGCATGCCACTCTGGCGGCACAGATCGCGTTCATCGCTGCATCGCTTGAGGGACGGTCTGAACTGCGCTGTGAACCCACAAGTACCACCGGCACCGGTGTACGTATCATAAACGAGAGTGCGGACGCAGTATATCCCATCGTGTCTGTACCATGTGTAACAATCACACCATAGGCTCCGTTATTTATCTCGTTATAGATCTCTCTGGCGAGTTTCTGCCAGTATGAGGCACGCATGTTCTCGCTGAGTATGCTGTAGATCACCCTGCCACTTATATTCGCGATCTCGCCAAGCTCCGGTATCGCAGCAAGTATATCATGGGTCGAAAACTGTGGTGAGACCGCACCGGTTCTATAATCCACTCGTGATGCTATCGTACCACCGGTAGAGAGGATGGTGAGCTGCGGTAAACCCTCTCTTCCCGTCATTACCTCTTCTATCACCGGCTGCTCTTTAATTTCGCTATTATAGCTCTCTATTTGCTCTACAACAGCGTTTTCTGGACGTAATCCCACGTTATAGCCATTATCAAGTTTAAGAACTATGTTGTCCGTTGCGGAAGGCATTAGTATACCCTCATAAGTGACGTTATTCTTCTTTATCCGTACACGTGTACCGGGTTCCATAAGCAAAAACACCTGATTGGATCTTCATCCACGCATTATTTAAACAATATTACTCTATTTGGTTAAATATAAATGTCTTGCTCCAGACGTTAAAGAGCCGATGGAGATCACATATTAATCTTCATTGTTCAACAACACACATCGTGGCATTTGCCGGTGCACGCCATCTGCGAATCGTGGACATGTATTTGGTTTTTGTTTAAGGGTTTTTCTTATTGTGTTTCCTCGATGGATAATAAAGTCCTCCCGGGTAACTTCGCTATCGTTTGGCAAAACAACAGGTCTACAGATCTGGACATCTCATGCCGTTATATACACACAGAAATAGCATGAGCTGCAGAATTTATCGTAAATCTTTTATAACATAATCATCCAACTGCGGATTAATTAATAAGAAAGATGGGTGTCGAAAATATCTCTGAGCATGAATTATTAAATAACCTCCTGAAGGAATTGATGAACTGTATTCTGGAGGAAGAAGTGGATAACAACAATCTCAAACTGCTTGTTGAAGCGGTAGATACCGGTATCTTTGTATCATCGGGCGCTACTACGGAGCTCATTAAATCACTGGTAAGGAAGGATGAAGTTCGTGAAGATATTGGTATGCTGATCGAGATGAATGTACGAGAGGTGATGGAGGGATTACTGAACAATGTTTTGATACGGCTGCATATAAATGCCAGCCGGGAGGTGAAGATAGATAATAGCGGAGTGCATGAAGCGGAAATATTGGAGAATGACATAGAAGACAACAAGTTGAAGGAAGCACGAGTGCGGATACTTGAAGATAAAACCACCGTTATATCCGGAACCGTGAAGCTTGCCCTTGAA
Source organism: Methanosarcinales archaeon (assembly GCA_025464325.1). Taxonomy (GTDB): domain Archaea; phylum Halobacteriota; class Syntropharchaeia; order Alkanophagales; family Methanospirareceae; genus G60ANME1. The sequence goes on from JAODGH010000031.1 coordinate 5,148, forward strand.
CGGCTAATGAGCACCGACTAACTTCGGCTTTTAAGTTCAGTAAGCGCATGTTCCACCAAAAATTGCGTAGGTGAGCATCGGGTCGTCTCGATACCGTCACTACTAAAATATCCGTGATTTCTCTTTTATGTAGCCATATACGAAAGCACCGGGTCCTATCAGCGTGTTATTACCGATGATCGTACCTGCATCGATAGATGCATTTATGCCCGTCTTCACACCATCACCCAGTATCGCACCGAACTTCCTCCTGCCTGTATCTCTACCCGCTACTTTTATCGTTGCATCATCAAATCTGAGGTTTGCTATCTTCGTACCCGCACCTATGTTGCAGTGCGATGCTATAACCGAATCACCGACATATGATAGATGTGGTATCTTCGTATCGTGCATAATTATCGAGTTCTTTATCTCAACAGCATTACCTATACGGCAGTTATCTCCTATTGCTGTACTGGCGCGTATATAGCAGTTGGGACCGATCTCACAGTTTGCACCGATGATGACTGGTCCTTCGATATATGTACCTGCTTTTATAATCGTATCTGAACCTATCGCCACCTTACCCTTCAACGTCACACCCTCTTCCAGGTTGCCCTCGATCACTGGATATGTATCCTTATCTTTATTTATATCTATACAACTCATCATGAACTCATTCGCTCGCAACAGATCCCACGGATAACTGACATCTATCCAGTTCTTTATCCTGCTCCATCGCACTGTTTCACCTGAATCTATGAGCAACTGTAACGAATCGGTGAGTTCGAACTCGCCCCTCTTTGATAACCCTGTCTCTTTTAATGCCCCGAACACATGCCGGTTCAGCAGATATACACCCGCGTTTACAAGTTTTGAGTGCGGCTCCGGTGTCTTCTCCGTTATACGTGTTACACGTTCACCTTCCGTCTCTACAACACCATACTCTTCAGGGTTATCAACTTCGATCACACCCATCGTTATGCCTCTACCCGCACCCGTACCAATGAGTTGTCTTATGTCCCCGGCATCTACTATCGTGTCACCATTAAGCATGAGGAACGTGTCTTCAACCAGATCCTCTACCTTCATTAATGCATTAGCAGTACCCAGTTGCTGCCTCTGCGTTACATACTGGATATTGAGACCCCAGACCGAGCCATCGGAGAAATAATCCCGTATCGTCTCATCATGGTAGCCGACAACGATTATAAAATCCGAGATTCCCGCCTTTTTCAATTCTATGAGCAGGTGCTCAATGATCGGTTTGCCCGCTATTGGCAGCATCACCTTTGGTCGTACAAATGTGAGCGGTCGCATCCGCCTGCCTTCGCCCGCTGCCAGGACTACTGCTTTCATAGCTCGATTTGAATTATGTATCTACAGGATATATCTTTCTCTCCATGTACAGGATACATCTTTCTTGCCTTAGCATCAATAAATAGCACCACATACGAAAGCAAGCAGTCCAATGGCAATAGCAATCAGCGTCTCCTTCCTCAAATGCTCGTAATCCACCTCTGGCTTCCACAACTGTATGATCGCGTGGACTAAAAGTACATCTGTACCGCTAACCATGGTCATAAATACAGGATCAAGATAATAATTCGTAGCAGGCAGGAAGAACGGAACCACACTCAATCCAACGGCACCCGCCTGTGATACCGTTGTGATCAGCTTCGCGTTCCCTACACCGTACAACCGTGCGATACTCTTCACACCCCTGAGTGCATCTCCACGCATATCTGCGATATCCTTCATAACCTCACGTCCAAAACCCACGAGTAATGCGATAAGCGCGAGAATCAGGAGACCTTCTTCAATAGAACCGGCAATTAACCCGCCATAAATGAATGGTATTGCCATTGTGAACGCGATGTATAGATTACTCACGAAGAACAGTTCTTTTATCTTTATGTCATACAGAATACCGAGCACTGCAAGTACGGACGCCACGAGGAATAGAGCAGGTTCGTGCTGAAGCATAGCGAGTATGAGCGAAGCAATGATACCGAGCGCCGTAGCCACACATGCGATCATAAAAGCCATTTCCTTGCTCAGTGCACCTCGCACTAAGGGTCTATCCATCCGATGGTTCACTATATCGCTCTCCAGGTCACAATAATCGTTCAGTGCGAAAGTACCCGCCTGTATGAATAGAGCGGTGAGGAAACCGAGAATTGTGCCTGTGGCGGTACTACCTCCCCCTATCTGTATACCGATCAGTACACCAATGCCGTACATCACGCCGTGCTCTCCTCTTGTCAGCGCCCATACCGCCTTCATCTTCTCAAAGACCATACATAATCTCTTCTCTTATTATCCTACCTATAATTATAGGAACAGGGTCTTTTTATGAGACGCATCTTCGTCCTGGAAGAACAGACAATAGGGAAAATCGCCGCGGGTGAGGTCATTGATAGACCCGCATCGGTGATCAAAGAGCTGATAGAGAACTCCATTGACGCCGGTAGCAGGCATATCATCGTGGAAGTAGGCAACGGTGGCAGGGATTACATACGGGTAACGGACGATGGGTGTGGCATAAGCACAGAAGATGTAGAAGTAGCATTCCAGAAACACGCCACCAGCAAGATACGGCAGATAGAGGATCTACTCGCTTTGAATACCCTTGGATTTCGCGGTGAAGCACTACCGAGTATTGCCGCGGTTTCGCGGTTAGAATTGAATACGCGCCACAGAGATGAGGATTTCGGGACGTATCTCCGGCTTGAGGGCGGAATCGTCCGTGAACGCCGGCGTATAACTCGTAGCTCTGGTACCACAATCGAGGTGAAAAGCCTGTTTTATAATCTTCCTGCAAGGCTGGGTACTATAAAGTCCACCTCAACCGAACTGAAGCATATAATGGAGGTATTTACGATCTATGCATTGATATACCCATCGATAAAATTCGAGCTCTTTCATGACGAACGACTGTTATTAAGCACCCCGGGCAATGGCAGGATGCTTGATACCATCGTCAGAGCCTTTGGCTATACCGTGGCTAAGGAGCTCATTAGGGTCCATGTGACCGAGCCCGAATCGAATCTCACTCTCTCCGGCTTCATATCCAAACCCGCAATATCCTACAGCACACGGAAATACATCTTCACGTACGTGAATCGCAGGTTTGTGAAGAATGAACTGATGGTGCGAGCGATAAGGCGAGGTTATAAGTCCCTTCTGCCCAAAAACGCGTATCCGTTCGCTGTATTATCACTTCAAATCGCACCGGCAGAGATAAACGTGAATATACACCCCAAGAAGCATGAGGTCGCTTTCTTACAATCAGAAAAGGTCTTTCGATTCATGCTCGATTCTGTATCTTCGACTTTACGCAGCGCCGACCTGATACCCGAACTGATACAGCGAGAAGTTAAGCGTGTACACGAAATGCCCGAGCGCAGGACCGCAAATAAGCCAGGATTCAGTGTTCAAACCTCATTTCAGACGCCCGATGTGGAATTAACCGTTCAGAGCGAAGATAGTTGTCTGGATATACTGCCGGTACCGCTCTATCAGGTGCTCGACAGTTATATAATTGCCGAGAGTGAGCGCGGGGATGTGATCATGATAGATCAGCATGCTGCGGCGGAACGTATAAACTACGAGAAGCTCATTGAACGGTACGGGCAACGGATAGATAAACAGACATTGCTCAGACCTTATGTACCGCGATTGAGCCCCAATCAGCTCGTTTTATTACGCGAGTGTGCGCAGGATCTGCGAGATATGGGGTTTGATATAGAAGAGATAGACAGTGGTGGCTATATGATAAGAGCGATACCCGTTGTCTTTCATGGCATGGTACGGGAAGACGAGCTGATGGAAGTAATAGAGCAGTTGATAGAGGACAGAGTCAAAATAGAGGAGCGACTGAGGCTATTGTTCGCTACTGCGGCATGTAAAGCCAGCATAAAAGCCGGTGAGAAGCTATCTTATGAATCGATGCGGGCGATAGTGGAGGGGTTGAAGGATACAAAGATACCCTATACGTGCCCACATGGGAGACCGACAATGATCCGACTGAGTAAGAAGGAGATAGAGAAGAGATTCAAGAGGCGATGATTAAGGTGTAAGAATGGAGGGGAAAAAAAATCACTCCATTCAAGATGACCTATCTCGCTGTTGCTTCTTTTATACGGTCTATCAGTATGTCAACTATCCGCTCGTCCACACCTATCGGCTTGCCATATATCAGTTCCACGTCCTTACCCATCTCCGCCCATTCACCGGAGAATGCAGCTTTTAATTTCTCAGGTATGTCCTCTGTCGTATGTGCACCATCCGCCAGGAATACCGGTAATGCTATTATCTTCTTTATCCCGCTCTTCGCAAGATCGCGCAATACTTCCTCTATACTCGGCGAGTTCAACTGCATGAAGGCGGTCCTTACCGTTTTGAATATCTCACGCATCTCCAGTCGTCGCCGTAGTTCCTCCATCACTTCCTTGCCGTACGGTAATTTACTACCATGCCCTATCAAAACAACAGCTATACTTTCTTCTACCGTCACTTTCTTATTTCACTCTCCTTTTATAATATATCATCTTCTGATTGGCTGGAGACTTAAAATATTTTACGATTTTTCTTGTACTGATCGTAAAACAAAAATAAAAAATAAAAAAAGTGGAACAGACTCAGAAGTAGAGTATTTTATCGGCACTAAGTGCGGCTGCTGTCACGTCCGGTATACCCAACGGCATGACGAAATCCTCGATATTTGTGGTATCATCTATAGAGGTGGCAAAGCCCTGTGCCACATGCATTGTTGCACACGAGGCGATCACCACACCCAAATTCTCCTTGAGATACCGTGCCATCTGTTCCAGATTGTCCGGCAGGTCGTCAGGACTTAAACCCTCAAACTGGCTCGCTATCAGCTTCTTCAAATCGTCCGAGCAGGATAATTTAGCAAGGTTGCCCTTCTTTACCATCTCTACACCCTGTGGTCCATAGAATATCGTCACATTTGGTATATTATGTACCTTCTTGGCTGTGAATGCAATAGCATAGCTCGCATACTGATTGTACGGTTTGTCCATGCCCGAATTCACGACTACCAGCAGTTTGTCTATCTTACTTATTTCCATTCTTGTACGCCTCCTCTACCATCATTAATGCATATATACATATAAATCTTACGTTCAAAATAATTTTTTTGTACCACATCCTCCTGCTTGTACGCCACCTTCAACATACCCTCTCACATGGGGATACTTTTTTATGCTTATAGGCAAGATAGTGGCTAAGAGCGCTTAAGAGCGCCAGCAAATAGTCCCCCCATTGTATCCCGCCTTGCTTTATTTGGTTTCTCACCCCTTACCTCTCTACTATTAATTAACACATATAAACCAAAATATGCATAATGTTATGCAACGCGGCGAAAAAAACCGAAAAGTATAAAAGTAACGTGTGTGGAAGTGGTATGTGGCAATGATAGAGGACGAACTGATAAAGGACATACATATACTCATGCATCCAATAAGGTTCCGAATAGTGCAGTTACTGGTAGGACGGCAGATGCACATAAATGAGATAAGTAATGCACCCGGCGAGGAGAGGCGGCTTATCTCCTATCATCTACTCACTCTGGAGGAGCACGGGTTTCTGGCAAGCAGATACGAAATCTCCAGGCTACCCAGATCAAAGGGTAAGGCAATACGGAAATATCGGATTACAAATAAGGTAGAGGAGGTGATATCGGAATTCAAAACGCGATTTACGTTGAGTCGAACCGGATAGTCGTTTTATCTTTGGGTTCGTTACTTTACAAATAGAAAGCCTTATCTATCATAATGATAAATATATATTTAGAGGTATGGAAGAGAAGATAAAGAAGTGCCCGGAATGTGGATCTAAGAATCTGATAACAGACCCGCAGCATGCGGAGGTATACTGTGGTGACTGTGGGATAGTGATAGCAGAGAATCTCGTGGATCTTGGACCCGAGTGGCGTTCTTACGATGATGAGCAAGCCTCGAGGCGGATAAGAACAGGACCGCCTATGAGCTATCGCATTCACAATAAAGGCTTGAGTACTCCTGTACCCGAATCACTCACCCGTACGAAGAGATTGCGCGGGATAATCAGTATGGACAGCAGCGAGAAGATCCTCTCGTTTGCTCTCGGTGAGATCGACCGAATGGCAAGTGCTCTCAAATTGCCGGTTGAGATCCGGGAGGCAACTTCTGTCTTATATCGACAGGCAGCAAAGCAGAATTTGATAAAAGGGCGTAGTATTGAGGAACTTGTATCCGCCATGTTATATATTACATGTAGGCAGTATGGAGTACCTCGCACACTGAAAGAGATTGCGCAGGTATCACGAATGCCATTACGGAAGATAAGGCGGGCATATATATTTCTTATGCGTAAGCTGGGTATCAAACTTGCGCCTGCAGATCCCGCGCAGTATGTGCCCCGATTCTGTTCCGAATTGAAGCTGAGCGATGCGATACGGGAGCGGGCGATAGAGATACTTAAGAGTGATGAGGGCGCGGGTGCTGCAAAAGGATGGGGTCCTACCGGCACCGCCGCCGCTGCTATATATCTGGCTGCAAACCTGAGCGGTGTATCCGTCTCGGAGAAGGAGATAGCCCGGGTTGCGGGTACAACACCCATTACTATCCGGAACAGGTATAAGGAGTTACAGGAGAGGTTGAAGCTGAATGATGATTTTTTATCGCATCTGAATCCTAAAGGTGGCGTTTATTCCGTCACATGAGATGAATAACCACGTATATCACGCTTTAGGTCTGCATATGCATCAACCACCCGGTAATATAGACCTACTGCTGGCGACAAACGAGTGGGAAGCGAAACAGATAATACTATGTTATGAACGCCCTTTGAGGTATGCCGTGCAGTATGAAGACATAGCGAAGCTTCATCTGGGCTTCTCGGGTATATTACTGGAGCAGCTCTGTGACGCACATGTGATAGATAGTTTCTCAGACGTTGTGGATCTATCGAAACTGATGAGGGAGTATCCCGCAGCGAGAAATATTGAATTCCTCGGTATGGGCTATTATCATCCCCTCTTTCCGCTTATACCGATGGATGACTGGAAACCACAGATAGAGCGGTGGAAACAGCAAGCGAAAAAGCTTGGTCTGAATGCTACGGGTTTCTGGCCACCTGAGATGGGGTTCTGCATGGAGATGATACCCGTACTGAAGGATACAGGCTTCAAATACGTTATTGTTGACAGCGTACATGTGAAGCCAAAAGAAGGCAGGATGCGGAACGAGGATATAAAGTACAGACCGCATATCGCGGAATACGATTCCGCGGAGATAGTGATAATACCACGGGATCGTGACATAAGTAATGCGCAGGAGAGTGGACTCGATCCCGGCTGGTTTGAGCGTGAAGTAATGCATAAGACCGAGGAATGTGATGGCAACTGTCTCGTGACCACATGGTCTGATGGCGAGAATGGCGGATGGTTCAGACAGATGCATGAGCCTTCCGGATTCTGGGGACATTTCTTTGCACCTTATATGGATGCAGTACGGAAGGGCGATTGCCCGATCACACCCGTGAAGATAAGTGAGTTCAGCGAAGAGAATCCGCCTTCTACTTATGTGGAGGTTCGGACCGGTGCGTGGAATGTTGCAGATACGAGTGGTTATGATTTCTCCCACTGGGAGGGCACGGAGAAGCAGAAAGCGGGTATAGAGGAACTATGGTCAACGAGCAGGGAGTATCACAGGCTTGGTAAGAGGCTACCCGAGATAGAGGAGCACATACTGAGGGCAGAGACGAGCTGCAACCTTTTCTGGGGTGATGCATGGGTGCATAGAATCTATGAAGACACGAAGATCGCAAAGGAGCTCATGCGCAAACAGATCGGTCAGTGAGCGCAAGCGATTTTAACTGTACTGCGTAACGTTTTTGGAATCCAAAGATGTGCGGATATGCCGGGAATGGAACGGCTGTGGCAACAGTGATCAGATGAAACACGCAGTTGAATTTTCATACATATAGAAACGGTGGGACCGTAAAATTTTACATAAAAGCAAAGCTTTTGACCCTGATTTGGGTATTGCACCTGGCGATGTTCCAAACCAGGAGGACGTACGAAAACTTCCTGATGATTGCTGAAGAGTTCTTGGAGGATACACAGCCGCTTGTTCTCACTGCTACCACACTGCTCGTGCCGTTCCATGTAGATGAGCGCGAGGGTGGAAAGTATCGCTCGTTTTATCGCAGATATTGATCCTGAGATACCGTATTCGCTTCTTGTATTCCATTCCGATTTCTATATGCGATTATATGCCGGGGACACAGGTGCAGAGATGTTATGCTGCAGCCAGGAGGCACTTGAAAAACGTGGATATTGGCGATAGGCAACTGCGGGGGTCGATATGATAACATAACAGAAATGATTTGTTTGATCATCGTTAAAAACTGGTGAAGATGCTGTGATTCAATTAATCGGCAATTCGTATTTCCTGGCTATATCTACGAATGCATCAGCGAGGTATCGTATCCTGTCCCAGCTCAGTCCATAGGTGTTTAATTTCCATATACGGGTAGAACCTGCGAATTCGCCTATTATACCCCTGCGTTTCAGTTCATCACTGAGGAAGAATCCACGACGCTTGTGTGTACGTGCTATTTTATCGAAACTGTTACGAGTATCAACCCGCGACAGGGTATGTTTGCGTGGATATTCACTGACTATCTCGTTACCGGCAATGCGTATGAACTCGCGAATGAAATAGTTCGATTTCTGGACTTCCCCGGACCAGTGCTTCACTCGCTCCTTAACACGTGGGAATGACGCCATCAATGATATTATCGTGGCACCCATGAGTGTACAGCCAAGCAGTTCCGTCTCCTTGTGCTCAAACCGCTTACCGGAGATGTCACCGGTGACCTCTGACCTTCGGAATACTAAAGGTGCCCACTCGTCGGTCGTCGCGAGTATCCCGGACGGTGCAACAGCAGCCATACCCTTATGCCCGGAACCAACGACGAAATCAGCACCGATATCCTTACCGTTCACCGGTACCATACCAACCGAATAAGCGCCATTATAGAGGAACGGGATTTCGTACTCTTTCGCTATCTTTCCTATGCCACGCACATCGTGCTCGTTCCCGTAGCTGTAATCGAAATGCTCAACGATGATCAGTTTCGGCTTCTTGCCCGTGGTTGCACGTACCCGCTCTATGGTATCAGCAACGGCATCACCGGTAACAATCTTCGAATCACCCGAAGGTATCTCCCTCACCACGCCACCAGCAATCTCAACAGCCAGATACTCGGTATAATGCCCCAGGTCAGATATGAGCGCTATATCACCCTTATCGAGCAGCGAAGATGTAACCGCCTGGAAACCCCGCCTCGCTCCCGGTACAACCCTCGCTTCGTCCATACCAACGAATTCAGCCAGTTCCTCATGGAATTCATCCACCGGCGGTCGCTTTATCCTGTCGAGCCTGAGATCACGGCACCAGTCACAGACAGAATATCCATCACCATAAGCAATGAGCGCTTTTCGTGCCTCCAGTGTCAATCGTCCACCGGGCTGTATCGGGTTTATATTGATATACTCCTCTTCGCGAGTTCTCAATTCGATTCTATCGGTGATATATTTGAGAGAACTGCTTTTTGATTCTTTCAGTTCCTTAAGGATCCGTTCGACACGTGCTATACATGCTGCGATCTCCTCTTCGTTCGCACTACCCGGTACTGCTTCACGGAATACCTCACGCAGGTCCTCAAGTGCGAACATTGCTTCGTATAATTTACGTACACGCGGTTCCACCATATTTCGTATGATATGCGTTACAAGTATATTTAAGAGCTTTTGCGAGTGCAGCTAATCATAGAGCGGTAGCGGTGAAAGATGCGGTATAAGAAATAGCGAGCAGAACTGCCAGATGGTGAAAAAAGGGACCATTACAGCCTAAGCAGCCCGTTCGGAATGGAGGCTAAGTTCGTCGCTCTTCTATCTTCGTAGCACTATCCAGAGCAATACCAAGTGCTTTGAATATCGCTTCTATCTTATGGTGCTCATTCTCACCATCTGCACATATGTGTAGTGTAATGTGCGCGTGCGCTGCAAACGAATTGAAGAAATGGGGTATTATCTCGGTATCGATATCTTCAACACGACTCCGTGCAAGATTCAGCTTGAGTACAGTATAGCTCCGTCCTTCACCGCTTATACTCCCTATATCAACAGCACAGCTCGCTATTGACTCGTCCATGGGCACCACCGCGAACCCGTATCTCTTCGTTTTCGCTCTGTTCTCCGCAATTGCCGCTCTGAACGCTTTACCGAGTGTAATAGCGGTATCTTCTATGATATGGTGGCTCAGATCACCTTCCGCATCCACAACGAGATCAAAGAAGCCGTGAACGGCAAAGGTGGTGAGCATATGATCGAAGAACAATATACCGGTGTTTACACGCCCGTTACCACTGCCATCGAGCTCGAGTTCCACCGTCACCCTTGTCTCTCTCGTCTCCCGCTTTATTTGTGCTTTCCTCATGCTTACAATAAGATTACAAGGGCACATAATAAAATCATGCCTTATCCATGACCATGACTGTGCATGGCAGATTACCGTACATGACCGCCCGTTTTTCCACTATATGGACCTTTATTGGCATCAATTGAGGATTGCTCGTGATAATCACCGCACGTTCCCAATCGCTTCGTGCGAGATTGTCCATGAACGCGGCATAGAGTCGCTTCACCTTCTTCTTACTGCCGACCCGTAACCCATACGGGGGATTACAGACGATGACATCAGAATCAAGAGGTATCTTTGTTGCATCACACTTGAAGTACTCAACCATGACACCCGCTCTCTCTGTATTCGTTCTGGCACCTTCTATATGCCGGTCTACTATGTCACACCCCCTTATCTTCAATTTTCTGTTTCTTATTCTCGATTCTATCGTCGTTCGAAGCTTATCCAGTCTCTGATGGTCCAGAAAAGGGAGATGCCACAACGCATAATCGCCACGATTGGGTATGTCATTGCCCCATCTCGCTGCTTCTATGCATATCGTTCCTGAACCACACATCGGATCAAACAGAGACTTGCTACTGGTCCATTTCGATAATCGCACGAGACAGTATGCCAAACACGGATTCAGTGGTGCGGGATGCTTATAGACCCTGTAATTGCGTTTGTATAGGGAATCCATACCCGTAGTGTCCAGAGCCAGCCAGAACGTATCGTGTCTTACTTCCACCCGTACAATAACCTCCGGCTCGTCTAAATTCACCCTCAGTTTGAAGCCCGTGGCATTTCTGTATGAATCTATAATCGCCTGTCCTATTTCACGTTCGATATCCATTGACCGGAAGTTGTGATCGCCTATTCTCTCTGCTCTTACCGCGAAACTCAATTCCGGTGCAATGTAACGGGCAAAATTAATCGTCCTTGCTCTATCGTATAGATCCTTTAAAGAGGAGAACACACCATGCAAGAGAAGCAGCAGTACCCTGTGCAGCGATCTGGAGAGATGATTCAATATGAGCAGGTCCTCATCGTCACCGCGTGATCGTATCATGCCTTTATGCACCACCGTTGCCGTTCTGCCGGTAAGCTCTTTCACCTCTTCTATAGCGATGTCTTCCATACCCCATACCGTAGTCGCCAGTATTTCCATCTCTATTATCTACAGGAATTAAGGAACAGAATATTTCCGGGCATGCTAAAGTGCTATAGTCCCTATATTTCGATATCTATCATCTATCTACACGGATGTATAGTCAGTCCTCTATACACCCGTTCATGCCGCATACGTATCAGTGGTTTAGCAATATGCCTCCTGGCAACAGGTGGGACTTCATATAGCCCCTTTTCTATCGTTCGCTCGATCGTCACAACTTCTTTCGTCGCTCGATGTGTGCCACAGCGTTTGCAACGGTAGCCCCCCCGCCGTCCTGCTGATTCCATACTCCTGCCACAACGCTCACACCGGGGATTCCTCAGCTCTTCTCGATTCAAGCTTATCAGCCCGATCTTCTCAAGGTTCAATGTGCCCTGCTTGAACGAGCCGAATACCATGACTTCATCACCAACCCGTAGCTGTCTTACTATATCACGGAAACCTTTGGTCGGCTCGTAAGCGATGCAGTCGATGGTGGTTGCACCATCCTTTAACATCATACGAAACACCACATGTCCGCCGACCATCGTTACAGGCTGAGATTCAACGACACCTTCGACTATATAAGAGTGATAATCACTCAGTTCAACATTTCTATCAGGTGTGATCAGATGGAAATCGGTGCCCTGATTCGTTATGAACAGCCTTACACGTTCCACGGGTTCCGCATGTATGAGTTCATAAGCTCGATATATCGCATCAACACGGTCACCCCTGATACCAAAGAGTACGGGGCATGGAGAATGTGGTGCAAATACAATCCGTCTGTTCGCTACGTCCACGGTATCCCACGTGAGGGGATAAGTAGCGGCATCTGCCGTCCAAACGCTGTTCTCGTCTATAATACGCGGAGTACCCCATCGCGCCTTATGACGGTATGCTATCAGTTCGTATGTGAAGTCGTAATGCTGATAGCGACCCAGGAGCAACACAAAGGCAGCAGCAGCTAAAGCGCCTATTATACCGCGTTTATTCTTCAATCCGAACGAATCTAAACCAAGACCTGAGATTACTGTATCGGCAGCCGCTTTGTTCAATACTTCACGTACCGCCTTCTCATAATAGCCCTTCAAAATGTGTATATCCGCATTGCTCAGGGTCGTTTCGTCATCTATGAAGACAACACCGGGGTTTGTATCCACTTCATCCAGCTCGGAAAACTCATATACGCACGATTTTACCGCTTCTTTAACCTTATCGCACTTATCTGTGCTTATCTCAAACGCGATTGCACCATTACCGCGCGTCTTGTAGGGTATGCACGGGTTTAGTCGTACCAGTCGGGGTGTAGAGACATCGCCATAATCACGGAGAATATCCATAAGAAACGCACAGAGATAGGTTGTGCACATGCCTTTCTTAGAATCGGTATCGTCTATTCCGATGATCATATCAATAATGGGAAGGTACAGTAATAAATAGCCCGAATTGAGTTATCAGATCATCAATAGATTTTATAATCGTTCTGAGTTTTAGTATTCACAGCATAGATAACATGCGATTGAGGAAGGATAAGGGGATAATAGTCGCATTTGATATGGAGGATACGAAATTTGCACTGGATTTAGCCAGTGATCTGAGTGGTGCGGAAGGCAATTTCGCCATTAAAGTGGGGCGCATACTGGAAATGCAAAACGGGATCGGGATTTTATCGGCGATAAAAGATGCGGCTGGTTTAGCAGTGATATACGATGGTAAAATAGCGGATATACCATATATAAGCCGTGAAATAGCGGCTAACGCTTATGATGCGGGTGCGGATGCCGTGATAGTGCACGGTTTTGTGGGCTCAGATGTGGTGAGTGCGGTAAAAGATCTGGGTAAAGGGGACGTGATTGCAGTGGTAGAGATGACACATCCGGGCAGTGACGAGTTCATTCAGCCGGTATCGGAACGTATAGCCGCTATGGTGAGTCGTGTGGGTGTGGAGGGTGTGGTTCTGCCGGCAACCAAACCGGAACGAGTGAAAAGTCTCGCACGAATCGTCAGGGACGCGTATATCATTGCCCCGGGAATAAAAGCGCAGGGCGCGAGACCGGGTGATGCGATAGTTAACGGTGCGGATTATGAGGTCGTGGGACGGGCGATATATAATGCGAAACAGCCGAAGGAAGCTGCGGAGACGATGTATGAGGAGGTGTTGAAGAGACTGGATGCCGTTGGATGAGTACGTGTGTGAATTCGTGTTGCATCTGGTGAGAACAGGTGCGATACGGTTCGGCAAGTTCAGACTGAAAAGCGGGCGCATATCTCCTTATTTCATCAATATCGCGGATGCAATGCGAACGGGTAGCGATGCGATGAAGGTTGCAGACGCCTATGTTGCACGAATAAAGAAGCCCGGCATAGAGTTTGATTATGTACATGGTGCGGCATATAAAGGCATACCGCTCGCGGCTCTTGTGGCTGCGCGGCTGGCACAATCGGGAATGAATAAGCGCTGGGGCTACGATCGTAAAGAAGAGAAGCGGCATGGTGAGAAAGGGGCAATCGTTGGTGATCTTCGTGATGGCGATACGGTATTGATTGTGGATGATGTGATTACTACGGGCGCAACGAAGGTGGATTCATGGCAGAAACTGGCGGTGATGCGTCGTAAGCTAAAACCCGCAGGTGTTCTGGTTGCGGTGGACCGCGAGGAGATGAGTGAAGCCGATAAGAAGCTACTTGATGAGTATCAGCTGGAGTTGCATTCCATAGTCAGGATAACGGAGATATTTGAGTTTCTGTGTAACAGGGCGATAGATGGCAGGGTGTATGTGGATGATAGTTTGAATCGCGAATTCGAGGAGTATTTCGGGCAATATGGTACCAGGCATTGAAATCTCGGATGGAGTACTGATAAACAACCTGTACAGGATATTGTATAATGAGCTGGCTGGGTTTTAATGATGAGCAAACAGTTCCACGTGGCATTTCCTTACATAGAAGTAGCCTTTAGTTATCCCGGTAAAATAACTTCTTCTCCAAATAAGTCCATATGAGGATATTGGACCGATGCGGTCGTTGTTTCAATACAGAAAGAGATTCTATTGGTCGTCTGCCGCTCAAGCTCAGGATATGGTTGATAGATGACTCACACACCACTGCATTGGCATCTTGCATCATAACGACCTCATCTATATTCGGTCTGTTTCCTGCTACTGTTGTCGTACCTCTGCATACCTCTCATTGATTGCATAATGGATTAACGGCTGCATAATACTCATATGCTGTCAATAGCTCATAATACTTTTTATTTCGCGATTCGAATGGTTTCTAATGGAGATCTGGTTGCTACTACAAAGAGGGTTTTGGAAAAAACTCATAAACTTAACACCNNTCGGTACCACTGCTCCGCTTCGTCTAAAAGTGCTTTCTCCTGTGTGATTATACCCAATTGATGATAAGCATCAGCGACGCCTCTTTGATCTTTTATTCCTTCAAAAATCTGCAATGCTTCCTCGCATACTTCTAATGCCTTGTGCAGGTCTCCCTTTTCCTTGTAAAGAGCAGAGAGTTTAAGACAGGATGAAGCTTCCTGTTTCTTGTTTACCTTAAATACTTTTAGGGTTCTCTCCAAGTCACTTATTGCTTCATCTATATCCCAGTTATATTTTTGTAGTAATTCAACATAATCCTGTGATGAAATTATATTAGGAATGCTTAGCATAGCGAGCTCAACTAACTTCTGTGATGCAATATTTTTTATGGCATCTCCACTTCGTTTCTCCAATATATATGCGGTGATTAGCAACAAAACGCCATAATACGTGGCAACATTTGCACCAAATATCTTCTCAAGCTCTTTCATCGCCAGGTCAACTTTCTTATTGTCTATCTTTTTCGCCTTTATCAATTCATGAACAATTGAAGGAGCAATTTCCGTAATTCTATCTTCCGGCGTCTTCAGGTCTCTGTATATAAATAATTTCGATTTTTTATCCACTTCTGCCAGAATAATATCGTAATTTGCATCTATTTCTGTCAGGAGATTGACCTTTCTCAATACTTCCACTGCCTTCTCGGAAGCTACGAGAGGACTATGTCTGGAGACCATGCCGTCCATAGTTTCTCGTTCAATCGTTACTTTTATAATCTCCACAGTAGATTTTAGCCCTTCAATAGACCCTTTGAGTTCTTTAACTGATTTGGTCAGCATTTCGAGTTTGGTATCTGCCGAGCCCATCCATCTTCCTAAATTTAAATTGTCTAGGCTCGTCTTCCATTCATTTATCTTATTTCTCCATTCCCTTAATCCTCCATACCACACTGCAAATCTCCACAAAATACCTGTTACTGTAATTAATAATCCAATTATTCCTGCGATAGTCACCCAGTCGAGCGGCATAAGAATAATAAGAATAAAAACCATAAACAAATATAAACTTAACACCTCACCTGACCCGCTGCTCTTCACCCGTTGCTTCTCGCCACGCATTATGGAAATCCACATCTCCCAGCTTCTCACGCAATCTTTCAAGGTCTGATTTTATATTTTCAGCAACCGGCATGTTATATCTGGATGCGATTCCATAAGCTCTTGCGAACCATGCTACCGACTCGCGGTATCGCCCCTGCAGAAGGCGTAAAACGCCAAACAGAGCTA
>JAODGH010000031.1:21421-22783 GCA_025464325.1 Methanosarcinales archaeon
AGCAATCTTCGGCTCTGCTGCCGGGTCTCCAAGTCTTTTTAAATAATCAATAATGGTCTTATATGATTTCTCAGCGACTGCAAGCTTATTCTCCATTAAAGCCTCATTCGCTTCTTCACCAAGCAGGAACATCCACAGATCTGCGAGGTCCCGGGGTGCACCAGCGCCTATCTCCCTGCCTGTACAGTCAAGAACCGATGAGCGAATAGCAGACCATTCACGGAATCGCCCCTGGATTTCGTAAAATTCGTTCAGCATCTGGGCAATAGCCTGAGCGATAGCCCACTGTGATGCTCTTACTGCGATACGCAAAGCGCGCAAGAGATTATGCTCCTCAATTTCAACGATAGAAACAGCATTCCGGGTTGCATTTCGCACTTCATCAAATAACTGCGCAGCAAAGCCGGCATAGAACCTGGCGAATTCCGCATCAAGCTTACGAACAGCTTCTTCTCCTGCGGCATTCACGAGTTGATGACCTAGAAAAGGTGGTAATGAGGGATGCAATTGATAAATACTCCCATGTATTCGGCTTATAAACCCGTTCTGCACCGCTTCAGCCATAATATCCGCCCGGGCTCTGTCATCAGGTGCTTCGCCCATCACTTCCCGGTAAACCTCTTCACAGCCACCTGCAAAATTCTTCAGCAGGTTGAGCTCAACATAAGAATAGAATAGAGCGAGAACAGGCAGATGCCTGCGTGCTTTATCCGACATCTGAGAGAATGCGTACACGCTCGCTGCGTCGATAATGTTCTTGTAGATTTCAAGATTGTGCTGCAGGTCTTCTATCACATCCGAAGGCGTCTTCCAGCGCAGTTGTGGCAGTACCACTTCCATTGCTCTTGGATGACCCTGTAAGAGCTTGAGTAATTTCGGGTAGTTTTCGTCATCTTTAAAATCATCGGACTGACGACCAGCGGTTTTAAGGATGATTTTTGCGAGCCGGACGCTGTCATGATAAGCCAGCCCCTTTAATTCTACAAGCGAATAAGCAACACCAGGCCATTCCTCTTCAGACTTTCGCGTGGTTATCAGCACACGAGTTTTACCGCCTCTGAGAGCTTGCAGGAACATAGCTAATTTTATGCGCTCGTCTTCGGTCACTAACGGTTCAGTGCCTTCTGGATAGCCCGAAACGGTCTCGAAGTTATCCCAGATGATGAGGCATGGGTTCTCACGCAGGTATTTTATCGCACGCTTTTGCTGCTCATCCTCACTCAACCGTGATAAATCGGTTGCATAGCCGAGAATGCTACCGGGAACCTTGCCCGTGCTACCGCCGCCTTTGAATGAAGTAACAAATACACCGCCTGGACAGCCACCGGTCTCTGCGAACCAGCGAGCGAACCCGTATGCGAG
>JAODGH010000014.1 GCA_025464325.1 Methanosarcinales archaeon
CCGTCTTTACAGCCCCTTTACGGAGTCCCGAAGTGGGGAACCCCATCGCATTAATCGCCCTCGTGACCGTTGAGAGTTTTATGGGTTTGTCCCGTATCTTATTCTCCTCCTCCAGAATCTCCTCGACCGTTATCGTACCCGCCTCTATCCGGTCCCGGTATTTCTGTAGCCATGCCGGACCTCTATTGCCCGTACTTTCACCTGCCGCATCGGTAACATACGCAGTCTCCGGTGAGGCGGACCTGCGAGGTAGATCAGAAGCACGGAATCCGAGAGAGTTTAACGCTCTCATAACCGTTGAGAGCTTTATAGGCTTGTCCCGTATCTTATTCTCCGCTTCCAGAATCTCCTCGACCGTTATCGCCTTCCTCTCTATATCGTCCTTGTATTTTAATATCCAATCTGGCACCTTTTCTATCCTTCCCATCGCCCTCTTTTTATTAGGCAATTAATTATTAAAGAATATTTATAATACGAAAGAAAGAAAAGGTGGTGAGTGCAAATTCCCTGTGGCAAGAAGAGGAAAATAGCGAAGATGCGGAAGCATAAATTGAAGAAGCGAAGGAAAAAGATGAGATATAAGAAATAGTGGTGGTTAGAAATGAAAGAGCAGACGGAAGTACGGACTCTGAAGGAGGGGCGATACGTGGTGATAGATGATGAGCCGTGTACGATAGTGAGCATAACGACGTCAAAGCCGGGCAAACATGGCGCAGCTAAAGCACGGATAGAGGGAATAGGCGTGTTTGATTCGCAGAAGAGGACTGCTGTTCAGCCAGTTACCGCGAAGATATACGTGCCTATCATAGAGCGAAGGAGTGGGCAGGTGCTTTCCATCGCGGATGATACGGTGCAGGTCATGGATCTGGAGGACTATTCGACGGTGGAGATAAAGGTGCCCGAGGAATTGAAGGATCGACTCGAACCCGGTAAGGAGATTCCCTTTCTACATTATGAAGGTAAATACAAAATAGATCTGAAGTGAGGGAAAAGCCGTCCCGAAGTTAAGATCGTAATGTAGCGTAAAATCACCTGTTCGTAAGGTACGCAGAACAGAAGCGAAGCGATAGGAAATGAAGAAGGGATTGGACATAAAGGTAAGGGATGTGATGGTGGAAGACGTTGCTTATGTGAGTGTCCCCGGTACGAGAGACGAGCTGATGAAGATATGCAGATCGCGGTATATCTCGGGTGTGCCGGTCGTGAAAGATGGCAAAGTTGTGGGAGTAGTAACGAGGCAGGACCTGTTGAAGAACCCGAAGGAGGAGCAGATAGCTCTGTTGATGACGAGGGACCCCCTTACGATAGAACCCGACGCGGGCATAAGAGAAGCGGCAGCGCTCATGCTGGCGAATAAGATACGTCGTCTGCCAGTTGTGGTGGATGGTAAGCTGGTGGGTATTATCTCTGTTGCCGATATAGTGCGTGCAATAGCAGATCTGGACATTACAGAGGCGATAAGTAATTATATGGGCGATGAGACGGTCGCGGTATGGGACGAGACCCCGTTGCCTGTGGTGGGTCGTATAATGGAGCTTGCCGGCGTAAAAGCCGTACCAGTACTGAACACGGAACTTGAGCTGGTGGGGATCCTGACCGATCGAGACCTGATAAGTGCCGCAGTGATCGAAGACAGGACGATGGATTCTGATCTCTCCCTGGGCTCTGATGAGGATAAATGGTCCTGGGAAGGCATGAGAGACACTATGAAGCTATATTACAGCATATCAAAGATAAGTTTACCGAACAAACTCGTGAAGGACGTGATGGTTAAAGACCCTGTAACAGCAACCCGTAATTCTACGGTTAGTGAATGTGCAAGGGTCATGAGTAGAAACAAGTTTGACCAGCTACCCGTTGTTTCGGCTCGTGGTAAGCTGGTGGGTTTATTGTTTGATAGAAACCTTCTGAAGGTGTTTGCATAGTTGGTGATGGGAGATGCTGGGCGGGATATTCAAGCAGCGTAAAGCCGGCAGGTATGACATGAGTGAGGATGAGAAGTTCTATCTTATGAGCTGTTCAGACCTGCTGGGGAATATAACAGCGGTAATAGACGGTATAGGTGCAATGCATGACTTCTTCTGGGAGAAGATAAGCGAGAGCAAATACGAGAAGGAGATGCAGCGATGTTGTGAGACAGCTAAGAGTACGCTGAACGAAGCGGAATACATAAAAGCCCCGGAACGGTTCAAACGAATGCACGAGCATTTTCTAAATGGATTGAAGTATTTTGAACAGTCGTATAAGGAATCTATGGAATATATGTCGGATAAGCGGCGTGAGCACATAGCCGAAGCAATAAAGCTGGCGTTATTGGGCAGTGCGGAACTGCGAGAGGGGAACAAGCAGTGGGAGAAGATAAAGGACGATACGCGAGTAGAGGGGTAGTGAAGTGGCGGTGAAAGACGATAAAGTAGAAGAACTCGCACGTCGAAGGGGGTTTTTGTGGCAGGCGTATGAAATATACGGCGGTACAGCGGGTTTCTATGATTACGGACCGCTTGGCGCGAGATTGAAACGGCAGCTGGAAGCGGAATGGCGGTTGTTCTATTCGCTTGAGGGGTTTTTTGAGATCGAGAGTCCTACAATCGCACCTGTTTCCGTGTTTAAAGCTTCTGGGCATCTGAGTTGCTTCTCAGACCTTGCAGTGGTCTGCAACAAGTGTGATAGTTTCTTCCGGGTCGATGAAGAGCTAACGGCGGGTGGTAAGTGCCCGGAATGTGGTGGCGAACTGGTGGCGGCGGGTGAGTTAAACCTCATGTTCCAGACGAGGATAGGTGTACCGAAGGGCAGGGACGGGACGAGGAGGGGCGAAGGTTATCTCCGACCGGAGACGGCGCAGGGGATGTTCGTCAATTTCCAGCGGCTGCTGAGGTTCAACCGCAGTAAGTTGCCTTTCGGGGTTATACAGTTGGGTAAGGCGTATCGTAATGAGATATCGCCGCGACAGAGCCTTATCCGGCTGCGGGAATTCACAATGGCTGAGGTTGAGGTATTTGTAGATCCAGAGGCGAAGAATTCACACCCGAACTTCGATAATGTGAGGGACAGAAGGATATGGATAAACCCCGCAGAAGGTGAAGAATGTGAGACGAGCGTGGAGGATGCCGTTAGAAATGGTACAATAGCGAATGAGTATCTGGGCTATCATATAGCGAAGGTTAAAGAGTTCCTGGAACGGATAGGTATTCCATCCGACCGGCTGAGATTCCGACAGCACAGGAAGGATGAGATGGCTCACTACGCACGCGACTGCTGGGATGCCGAATTCATGAGCAGGAGATACGGGTGGATGGAGATAGTGGGCATCGCGGATAGAGGCGACTATGACCTCTCAGCACATGCAATGCACTCAAAAGTGGATATGGGTGTGCCCACTCAGACCCGATCGAAGATAATACCGCATGTGATAGAACCCTCATACGGGTTGGATCGTATAATATACGCGTTACTGGAGAGTGCATTTACAGAGGAGCAGGTGGGTAAAGAGACCCGGAAAGTACTGCGGTTCGTTCCCGAGCTCGCGCCAGTAAAAGCGGCGGTGTTCCCGTTACTCAACCGTACCGAACTGAAACAAAAGGCAGAAGAGGTTTTTCAGAGCCTGAAACGCGAACTGGTATATGTGGACTACGACGATTCGGGCAGTATAGGCAGGCGATACCGGCGTCAGGACGAGATAGGTACACCTTATTGTGTTACCATTGACTACCAGACGCTGGAAGATGATACGGTCACGATAAGGAATCGCGACACTATGGCGCAGCAGAGGGTTCGGATAGCGGATTTACCGGCTGTGATCCTTGCTGATATCAGGAAACTGCACGTATGAGAACCATGGGACCTGAACCCGGCATTTATAGACCTGAACCCGGCATTATAACACCGCTGAGGAAGACGTGGGCGATAGTGCGGAAGGACATTCAGATGTATTATCTGAAAGGACCCGTAGTGATATTCGGAATACTCTTTCCGTTATTCCTTTTCCTTGCGTTTTACATAGGTAGAAATCTAACGCCCGAGTTCCTCGTACCCGGGCTTATATCCATGACGCTATTTTTCACTGCCACCTCGGTATCTCCCGTTATTGCACCGTGGGAGACCCAGATGCGGACACTTGAACGTATCATATCCTGTCCTATTACCGTAAGGACGATGATACTTGGCGATATAATCGCTTCGTTCATCTTTGGTGCCCTGCTATCCATAGTGCCGATCGTTATAGGTCTTGGGCTCGGCGTCTCTATCAAGTCACCGCTAATACTGAGCTTAGCGATAATCATCGGCGCGTTCGCGTTTTCTGCGCTGGGACTACTGTTCTCCACTATACCCACAGACCTCGTATCTAACGTTATGATGATTGCAACTCTTGTCAAGTTCCCGCTCATATTCATCAGTGGCATATTCATCCCGATAGAGGCGTTGCCGCCATGGGGTGTTGCTGTTGCATCGCTATCGCCGCTTACGTACTTCACCGATATTGCAAGATACTCTGTTACGGGAAAGGCGTTCTATCCGCTCTACCTTGATTTTGCATTGCTCATACTATCCGCAATTGTATGTCTGATCCTGGCAATACGGTTCCACGAACGTGCACTTGTAAGACGGTTATAATATCGATGTGAAACGCCTCTGAGCATTTCCAGAAAACTTCACCTTTTCCTTCAACCTGTACAACACAGCAGATGGTGTGATGATAATATAAATCATGACTGATGTGATGCGCAGAAACTATGGAAATCAGGGGGAAAATTTAAAAGAGAAGAAGGTGGAAAAAAACCTTCTTCTCCATTCATTTTGGTTTTGTCTTTTGTTTTTAGTCTACCACGTTATAGAATCTATGCCCCACGTAACACCACACTCGGCAATAGGTAGATATACCTTCACATAGCGCACCTGCTGGTTAGAGAACGACACTGTACGATCAGCAAGATTAACCTCCGGAGTATCGAATGTTCCCAGTGTTATCCAGTTACTGTTGTCGGCTGAACCATATACAATTGTGTCTCCATAACGTGGTTCTCCCTCACAGTCAACAACAGCACTGCGTACCGTGATTGTGCCTGAGTTCTTTGTCTCGCCCATATCAAGCGTGATATACGCAAAACCGTCTGATTCTGCTATAGCACATGCGCTGTCTCTCTCTAGCACATTATCAACATTGCTCCAGCCCAGCTCACAGCACCAACCGGTGCCGTAGTTTCGACAGCACTGGTCAGTCGATGAGTCATACTCAATCACACTCGGCTCTGTAGGACAACCCTCGTCAACCTCGCCATCACAATTGTTATCCACGCCATCGCACACCTCGATAGCACCAGGATAGACTGCAGCATTGTTGTCATTGCAGTCGCCTTCACTGATTAAGTAGCCGTCGCAGTCCGCATCGGCATCGTACAGTTCACCGTTCTGGTTGACATAATACACACTGCACCCATCCGTGATCTTCCAGTCTGGATAGTATGGGCTTCCCTCCGTATATACGAGCTCAGCAGTTGCACCGGGTTTGCCTGCGATCTGCAACGCTTCTTCCTTCGTCACGGGCAGATATTCCACGGGTTCTCTGACCCAGGAAGCCTCCTTGAAGTGTCCGTCCTCGGCATCCACGATTATCACCACCATTACTTCGCTCCTGTCTGTATTGAGCTCGTTTCTTAGCGACATGAGCGAATCAATAGAAGCCTGTATCGCGGATTCATGCGAAGAAGGAACTTCACCCTTCATCGTCTCCAGAGCTGCAATCATCGCATCTATCTTTGCAATGGAACCCTTGTAGCTCTTTGCAAACGGCACGATATAGTAATCACCGGCATCACTCTTAACGAGCAAGGGGTTGTCAGCAACTACGTTCTCGAACACCGCTGCGAACTCGTCATCATAAGGCACGAGCTGTTCATTTGCACCATCAATCGCCGCCTGCACAATCCATCTGTTCGCCTCTTCTACAACATCACCGGCTTCTGCCCTTGCTCTCTTGTCTGCATCCATGCCGCTCACGCCCTTTATACCAAGCACGCGAGTGTCAGATGTCGCCGCCACGGTTGACGAACCCTCCAGAGCTCTTGCCTGCTGTATTGCCTGTTTAGCTTCCGGAGAGAACCTCGGTGGTGAGGATGCAATCGTCAAATTACCGCCTTCTCCAGGTAATGGCTCTAATATCGCAACGTATTTGCCATCCCAGCTATCATTTGTGTTCAGTGGTTTGTAGTACGTAGCTAACCATTCCTCTGCGGTCTTATAACTGTTCTCACCCATACCGCCCATGCTTGCTGGATACGGATCGTTCACCCAGAATCCATATACCTCGAGATCAGCGGGCAATGGATATGCATTCTTGTTCGTGTGCACGCCACGAACCGACATCCAGTTCGTGTAGTGGCCATAAGCGGGTACAGCACCGGGGACGTGATATGGATGTCCCTCCTTATGTCCGCCGTAGGTGCCCACCGTATAGCATATCCACTGACATATCTTCTTCAGCATGTAACCAGAATCTGTGCTGCTGATCTTACCGAAGTTGTAGCCATATTCGCTGTAAGGTGACAGGTCAAGGTTCTGGATAGTGGCAAACATACCCTGTGTATCGAAGTAAGGCAGGCTCGTATTTTCATTGTGTGTGATGCCATAATCGTAGAGATAGGACTGATTATACTTCAT
>JAODGH010000024.1 GCA_025464325.1 Methanosarcinales archaeon
GAAAATGTGGAATAGGGTTAAAAGATGCATTGGCTACTTTTGATAGGCATAATGTTAAAGTCTTCATAAAATCGAAACACGGAGATATAACTATAGGAAAATAAGTGAAATGCCCAAGCCCGCCTTTAAGGAGGTGGAAAATGATGGATAGTCAAAATAAAGAATTATTGAAGTACATATTGGAGTGCACCCCTAAAAAGTATACACCGGGTTAAGAAACAATAAAAATGAGAAATGGGGGGCGAGATGAAAAGGAGGAAATACACGCGGGATTTCAAAATTGGTGTAATTAGAGAGATCGAGAGCGGGAAACCGCCTGCACAGGTATCGCGTGAGAACAGAGTTAGAAACGCGATCCAGAATGTTGCTGTGGAGTTCCCCGCATATGGGTACAGGCGAATAACAGCCGAACTACGGAGACGCGGCTATACAGTTACAGTAAATCACAAGCGTGTGTTGAGGCTCATGCGGGAAGATAATCTCCTCTGTGTCAGAACTCCTCTGTGTCAGAAAGACATTTAAGCCGCGAACCACCGATTCTTCACCTACGCTCATGACATATCCAAACCTGGTGAAAGGGCTGGAGATAACCAGATTGAATCAGGTATGGGCTTCTGATATCACATATATCCGGCTACATGAGGAATTTATCTATCTGGCGGTCATTCTGGATCTCTTCAGTCGAAGATGCATAGGGTGGAGCCTGGACAGGAGTATATCGTCGAAACTGACTCTGGCTGCCCTGCGGATGGCGATAGAGAAGCGCTGGAATGATAATCTGCGTGGACTTATCCATCACTCAGACCACGGATTCGAATGCCTCAAAGCGCACAAGATACGGATCAGCATGTCTACTCGTGGTAATCCATACGATAATGCTTTCGTTGAGAGCTTTATAAGAACACTGAAGTATGAAGAGGTGTATCTTAACGAGTACGAGTCCTTCTCAGATGCCTTAGAGAATATCTCCCGCTTCATAGAGGATATATACAACAAAAAGAGGCTGCATTCTTCTCTCATGTACCGCTCACCCATTGAGTTCGAAAAGGGGGTGATGTTTCCGTAATCTTTAAATAGTGTTTCTTAACTAGTTGTATACCAACTGGGGTTCACTCCAGTCTGAATCTTCTATTCAGCATGCTTTGCTTCCCTCTGTACTTTCTACGCTTGAATTTACTCTCCACTTCCATATACAAAGGTATCAATAGTTGAGTTCACAATCTCTTATCCGAGCACAACATGCACATAAATCCGATTCCCGATTTCAGCTATGCATTTGATCACATCGCGATTTTTTGCGCGACCTCGTTCGCCCTCTCTTTTATCTCAGCCTCGCCCCTTACACGTCTACCTTCCATAAGTATCCTGCCATCGCATATCACCGTATCGACACAGCTGCCATTCGCCGCATATACTATGTTCGAGATCAAATTGTGGTCAGGCATCAATGCCACATCCTTGAGATCCAGCAGCAGCAGATCCGCGAGTTTACCTTCTGCTATAACACCCGAATCCAGCCCGAATGCCCCCGCCGCATTCACTGTTGCGAGTGCAAAAGCCTCTTCCGCAGGCATCACTGTCGGATCTGTAAACGCTTTATGGAACAATGCCGCTATCTTCAGCTCGTCAAAGATATCCAGGCTATTATTCGATGCACAGCCATCTGTCCCGAGAGTGATATTCGGAAATAACCCCGCACGCTTCATCGCCTCATACGGCATCCTGCCCGATGCTAACTTCATATTTGATGCAGGGTTGTGTACTAT
This sequence comes from Methanosarcinales archaeon, assembly GCA_025464325.1. Classification (GTDB taxonomy): domain Archaea; phylum Halobacteriota; class Syntropharchaeia; order Alkanophagales; family Methanospirareceae; genus G60ANME1. The sequence goes on from JAODGH010000024.1 coordinate 1,767, forward strand.
CCTGACCCCATGCCGTTTCAATATCTCCAGCTCGTTCCTGCTCACGTGTACGCAATGTGCCGCTATTGTTCGCGGACTGAGCAGCCCTATACTCTCGAGGAACTCAACCGGGCGCATATGGTAACGTTCCACACACTGCTTCACCTCCTCCTCCGTCTCCGAGAGGTGGATATGGATCATAAGGTCATGCTTCTCACCGAAATCCCGAGCCCAGCACAGACTCTCTTCCGAAACCGTGTATATCGCATGTGGACCAAGCGCGAAGATGATCCTGTCGGGTAGTTCTTTACTCGCTCGATACAGTTCTTCAGTCCGTTTCATCTGCTCCTTAGCCTTTGCTTCATCGAAACCATCGATAAATACCGCAGATAACGCTGCTCTAAGTCCTGATTCGGAAACAGCCTTCGCTATAGCGTGGAAATGCCAGTACATATCGTTGAAGAATACCGTACCGGATTTTATCATCTCCAGGCAGGCAAGCTTTGTACCCCAGTAGACATCCTCTTCGGTCAGCCGCGCCTCAACGGGCCATATCCGCTCTGATAGCCAGACATGAAGCGGTAGATCGTCCGCATAACCCCGGAATAGCGTCATTGCCGCATGCGTATGGGCATTGAATAAGCCGGGTATTGCGGCTTTACCCCGACCATCAATAACAAATTCCGCCTCAACGTGTATTCTACCCGCGTCTTTTATCTCTTCTATACGATTGGCTCTGATAAATATGTCCTTATCTTTACCCCACAGCTGTACACCCTTTATCAGAATTGACGTCATATTTATAAATTCCTGTCATAGACATTTTTAATTGTTGATGAACCCTCGATACATACCCTTTATAACACTATCCGAATTGAAACAGCGTGCATGGATCACCCTTTCGGGCTGTAACTTCCGCTGTCGGGGTTGTTTCAGTATCGCCCGTGAGCCGCGAGGAGCACCTATGTCGGTCGAGCAATTGATTGCGTTGCTAAAACATGCATCATCCACGTATTACGGTGATACGCAACTGCAGGAGGTGATAATTACCGGTGGCGAACCCACGTTGAACCGTGATTATCTCGTCCACCTTATGGCGGAGCTGAATAAACTCACCGACTGGACTGTGCTCGATACAAACGGGTATCTTCTGGATGAGCCATACCTCAACGAGCTGATAGAGGTGGGCTTGAAGGAGGTCATGTTTGACCTGAAGGCATGGGACGAAGAGCTCCACAGATGGTACACCGGGCATTCCAACCGTAGAATCATCGCAAACATACGAGCAGCCTATGGCAAGGTTCGGATGGTGGTGAACACGGTTTACATACCGGGTATAGTGGCAGAACCGGAGATAGAGCAGATAGCCATGTTTTTAGCACGGTTGGATGTGAACGGCGAGATAGATTATCGAATAAACCGTTTTCGTGCGGAATTGAGTCCCGAACCGATAGCTCGCAACCCGTATGATTATGAGATAGAACGAGCATACGCACTCGTCGCGAAATACATGAGAAATGCGGTGATAGGTAAGAGTTGCGTTCGCGAGCGAAATATAGCCGAGAAACGGGGCTGGATTACCGTATTTCCGGATGGTACATTGAAGCGACGCACCCTGGATGATTACCGCTCTACATTACGCTAATAAATCACTTTTTCGGGATACAGTCGCTTCGCCTCCGACAGAATCTCATCTATATCTTTATTGATCGGTATCTCATCCCTGTTCAGCATGAACGGTTCATCCAGTAGTATCTTCGCCTCGTTCAGAACCATCGTTGACCAGCTAACACTTCTGACATGCTCTCGATACCGTTTCATCATCTCGGCTTTAAAGTATTCCCGGGTCTGCTCCGGTGCGTTCAGCAGTGCATACTTCACCCGTTTCAAGTACGAACCCGCATCCACACCCGGCAGTTCACGTTCCGCGAATGCCACTGACTCTCTGGGATTGAAGAGACTGCTACCTTTTACATCGCCAGCACCGGTATAAAAACGCAGATTATCGTCCAGTAACGCGTACTGGTTGCATATACTTATGCCTTCTGAAGCGCTCTTCGGCTCATAATTCACAAGCAGAGCCAGTTTCGTCACCCAGTCGATCCCATCCACATAATGCTCAAGACATCGTGCCTCCAGTTTCTCCAGTAACCTGCTCAGGCATTTGAGCCCTATATCGCCCCATTCATCACCTCCGTGCTCGCTATTCAGCCGTTCCATCGCATCCAGATAGAAGTTCAGTATACTTACCGCATCGGTTACCTCTCCGTTCTTCAGTTTTATCTTCCACTCGCATTCCCGGGTATCCATTGATAATTCCTTGAATGCCCGTACCGGATCCTCTATCACCGGTGCATTATCGAGTAAACCCGCTTCAAAGGCGCAAATCAACAGTACCTGTGTTATATCACGCAGAAATATCGAATATTCGCACCTCAAACCCTCGTAGTGGATATCGTGCAGTCGCCAGTACCGCCTTGCTGCATGTGGCTGATCCCTCGTATTCAATATGCCACGATCAACGGTAGTGGAAAGCGAGGATTTCTGAACCACGAACATAGCCCGTGGCGAGATCACAAACTTCACTCCTTCCTTGCCCACCAACTCGCCGGAGACGACATCACCCGAGCCAGTGAAGATTATCCGCGTGATAAACCACGGTATAAGTGCTCGTTCCACCCGTCTCCAATCACTGCAGGCTTCCCGTAGTGTCAGGATATTACCGTGTGTGGCGTACGTAATGCTCTTAACCCGTTTCCACACACCCTTATCCACTGTGAGATTGGCTACATTGTTCTTGTGTACCATGACCTCCTTCTTCAATGCCAGGCTGGCTTCTCTTGCACCCAGTAGAGCGTATATCTCCGATGCTTTCTCGTATGCCATCGCATCAATGGGGTTATTATAGGATGGCGTCGATATCTCCAGATGACCCATATCGTTGTAAATCCGGGAACCGTTATTACCAAATGTGGTGGATATCCGTGACTCGTGTACCTCCTGTGATACTTCTGTCACTATATCCCAGACGACATCATGAGAGAAATTCCGCCTCTTCAAACCTTGAATCGTGGCATTCACGAGCATTGTGGGGTTTAATTTCGCTTTCACACTCACCGGATATTCCTGTTCTATGCCCCTTATCTTGCCCTCTGTCACCGTACTCATCCGGTTATCCCTCTTCTCTATCCCCTCTTCGCTCCTCCGCCTTTATCTCTTCCACCTTCTTCGCTATACTCTCCTCATCCCACCCATCCAGCTGATCAAACCTGTAAGTCTTGTTATTGGAATACAGAAGATAATCAAGGTATGGATTCCTGACAATCCTGTTCCTTATCTCACGGCTTATCTCCTCTTCCCACCCCCTTATGTCCTCTTCCTCCGCCAGCAGCCGAACAAGAACCTGTCTCGTTGATTCGCCCCGACGCCGTTCCCTCAAGAATACCACCACCGCACTCGGCATTCGTGCAAGCTCAGGATACCGTTCGAACAGTCTTGAGTATTCTTCACTCGTCGGGCGGCTCATATCTATCTTTATCTTCGGTTCTTTCGTTATCGTTATCTTGTTCCAGCTTAGAGCCGCATTCTCAAACTCTGATGCCAGTTTCACACGCAGTTCCGCCCTCGAGTTCTTTGGCGGGAATAAAAGCGCCTCTCCTAAATCCTCTTCGGTCAGTAAGCGTTCCACACCTATCCTGTCCGCAACATGCTCATATAAATCGTAATCACATAGATTGGTGAAATCAAAAGAAGCCGCGATCTCTTTCTCGATTCGCTCGTCCATGAGGTACATACTTCTATAATCGAACTTGCCCTTTGGCACGTAATCATATTCAAAATCGTCTATCTCATGCTTGATCACCCACAACTTCATCGCCCATTCCAGACGCCGGACCACATACATATCTTCAATCAAACCCTGACTGAGCTTGTCACTCAGCCTCTTAAACGTGTCCAGTGCGTATTCATCCCAGTAGGACGTCTCACGCTCCTCAAATAACTCCTCTATCACCGACAGGTAATAATGATTGATATAATCAATTGCATATTCCGTCCTGCCATTCATCAATCTTATGCGCCACTCGCCATTTGTATTCGCAGATATCTCTTTAAATGTCTGAAGCGGGTTCCAGATCTCTTCCACACGCGTCAGATGCCCCGATTCTATCGCATCTATCACATAAGACGTGAGTGCATTATTGAGCAGTCGGGTGACCTCAGACCGAACACCCTCGCCCGAAGTTACATGAATACGGTACTTATCCTTTGTACTCAATGGTTCATCCCTGGTTGACAATATAGGCCACTGAGATGGCGATTCTGTAAGAACCCGCCGGGCTACCATCGCTTTGGGCGAAAGGACATATTTTATACCGTCCTTCTCGGCTACGAATCCTCCAGCACCGAAAAATATCTTCCGCAGTACCAGGAACGGTATCAGTAAATTCTCCTTACCCACAAACTTCTTACGATTCGCCACGTACGATTCATGCGTACCGCGACTATAACGCTTATCTATCTCGACATTCGCCTTCCAGCACTGTATATACGTGTTCTGGTTGCCCCGTCTCTTCAGTTTCTCCCGATATCGCTCGTTCGCCCTATCCACACCTATCTGCATGTACAGCTCCGCTGCCTTGTCGTATTTCAATACCTCAAACGCATTACGACATTCGGGTGTGGCTATCTCGAGATGACCACCGGTGCATATATAAATACGCGAACCGTTACGCAGGAAACCGTCATTCCGCCGTCTCAACTTCGAACATATCGCATCCACACCATCAAAGAACTTGTAATCCTCAAGTGCATGGATCACCTCATCCACATGATAAAATCGGGCATAGCGATAAAGACCAGGGGATTCTGAGCTTATACCTACCCTGAATTCATGCTCGATCCCCTGCCATCTATTCAGATCCGCATCACCCATTTTTGTTAATTACACTTTGAAAAAAGATCAGAAATGCATACCCGTATCTTCCTCTGATATTGACTCATAACCCGAAGCTATCATCTCCTCCGCTCTCCTCTGTACGAACCTGTCAAAGCCCTCTCTCAGGTGTCTCATGCTCACACCGATATCCTCTATGTTCTTATATTGCTTCTCCAACTCCTCAATTCTGGGACCCGCATCCAGTATCTCTGCCAGTCCTTCCTCATCCCACATCTTCATCATCGTCGCATCTTCGATCTTGCCGCGTTTCAGCATAAGCAATGTCCGCTCCTCAAGCGCTTTGTCCTTCGCATAGTTGAATATCTGTGCGATAAACCGCCCGGTAACCGTATTTCCGCGTTTTATACGCCCTATCTCCGTCTCCACGTATTTGTCTTCGAACATATATTCCACAAGCTCACGTACCAGAGCCTTCCTCGCTTCTTCTTCACCGCCCACTTCCTGGACCAGCCGGCGATCGAGCGGGACTTTCTTCACATATATCTCCGCGATAGAATACGCTGTCTCTTTATCCGCCTTGGGCACCTCTATGATCTTATCAAATCGGGCTCTAAACGCTGAATCTATCAGGTGTAACCGATTCGTAGCACCAATCACCGTGAGATGCGGATGTAGCGAATAGAACCCGTCGAGTATATCGAGTAACTGCCCCGTCACCCGTTCCGGAGCACCAGATGAGCCGGTGTACATGCCCCGTTCCTGCGCTAATGCGTCTATCTCATCGAAGAATATCACACCATAATCGTTCTCGCCCTCTTCCAGCTTCTCATTCGCCATCTTGAAGACCATACGTACATTTCGCTCGGACTCACCCAACCACATACTGAATAACTCGCCTGCACCCACTTTCACGAATTCGCAGTTGGGCAGTGCCGATGCCAGTGCCTTTGCACACATCGTCTTACCACAGCCCGGTGGTCCATACATGAGTATCCGCCGTGAACGCTCGCCATATCGCGAATAATCGTCAGGATTGAGCATCGGGAGGATGATACTGTTTATCAGTTCCTGTTTCACCTCTTTCAACCCACCGATATCATTGAAACTTACACCAGGGTTCTTCGTTATCTCATAGCGCGTGAACTCCCGCGTCTTGTAACTCTTCAGTATATCATAAGTACCCGGAAGTAGTCCGACCTTCATACCCTCCTTCAGTTTCATCCTGTCATCCTCACGTAATCGCTTGTAGATCTTACCGCGTCCCTTACCCGTGGATATCTCGCCTATCCATCCATCTCCATCTTTCCGTAGCTCCTCTATCTCGCCTACTTCCAGATCCACCATCCGGTCGTAGACCCTGGTGATACCGATCGTGAACCCGCTTGGATTGTTCTTATCCGGAATACGCCCTATGAATACATATTTGCCCACTTCCAGGCTTTCTATCTCTTCATCTGTTAACGTACCATATGGTAAAGCCTTTAATGCACCATTTAAATTTACGATTGCACCCTCATTGAGCTTCTCTACTACGAATCCGCAATCTAAAGGTGGCGACCTCGATTTAGAAACGAGCTTCTCTAAGTCTTCCTTATACGCTTCTGCCTCTTCATACTTACGTCTCAGTCGCCGGTACTCACTCTCCAACCGCTCATACTCGTATCTTGGAATATAATCCTCCCTTTCCATACTAACCCCGTTTATTTCTATGATCTGGATTTATAAAAAAGAATCGCTCCTCAGACCTTTTATATAATTATACTTCTCTATATATAGAGATAATAGAGGTAAAGAGGGCAAAGAGATGAAAGAAGAGAAGCGCAAAATTCAATTGACTGGTGGCTCTACCTTCACGATCTCACTGCCAATAAAATGGGCGAGGAATGCTGGTCTCAAACAGGGTGACGAGCTCATAATCAGGCTGCGTGGTGATAAATCTCTTCTGATCACACCGGTGAAGGTAAAGAGGGATCAACTGAATTGTGCGGAGTTTACTCTCTCAGAGCATGAGGATTTCGAGGGCAATTTCCGGCTCCTCATTTCTTATTACCTTGTTGGCTATGACATAGTGAAGCTCACGTCTCCGAAGGGATTCAGTGCAGAGGAGAGGAAATGGATAAAAGAGGAAGTGAGGAGACGATTGATCGGTATGGAAGTTGTAGGTGAGTCGGCACGCGAGATAATACTGAAGAGCTTTCTCAAATATGAAGATTTTACACTCCAGGATGCGATTCACAGTATGTCGAAGATTATAGTCTCCATGCTTGGTGATGCGATCTCCTCGCTTCGTAAGAGGGACAACAATCTCGCAGAGGACATAATAGAGCGTGACGATGAGATAGACCGGTTTTATCTCCTCATAGTGCGACAGCTTAAAGCTGCAATGAGTGATCCCGAGCTGGCGAAGAAGATAGGCGTGGATCGGCATCGGGAAAGCCTGGGATACCGGATAATAGTGAAGAGTATGGAACGTATTGGCGATCATGTAGAGAATATAGCGAAGAATTCAACGAAAGTGATGGTACCGGAAGAGGATATAAAGAGCATAGAGCGTATTGGCTACACCATAATAGAACTCTTCAACAAGACGCTGGATGCATTGGCAGATATGAACATAAGTAAAGCGAACGAAGCGATAAAAGATGCAAAAAGAATGAGTGGGATGTCAGAAGCGTTAAGCGAGCATCTGATAAGTGAAGAGGACGGCAATACCGATAAGGTACACGCGCTCTCTGTGTTGCAGAGTCTGGAGAGAATAGGGAAATACTGCGAGGATATAGCGGAAGTTACGATAAATATGGGCATAAAGGGCGCGGAAGAGTGAATAATCGGGCGAAAGGTGTGTATCTACTACAAATAGTATGGGCAGGTATCAACCAACATAAGTTGATTCTAAAACTGGACGGAACTATTATGCGATCAATTAAGAATAGAATATACCGCGATGTTGAAGATGGGTGTGCCTGGATATGGAGTGAGCAGAGCGAACTGCGCAAGGGCAAGTCTGTCTGATACTCTTTACGAACTTCACCGTCTTCTTGATACATTCTATAGTCTCACCCGGGATGCCGATGATGAACGAGCCGACGGTCTGCATACCTGCTTTCTCCACCATCTCCACCGCTTTCCTCGCCTGGTCCAGTGATATGCCTTTGTTTATTTATCGTATCGAGTGTTCTCGTGATGGTATTCACCCTTGAGGATGCCGACCACAGAATATCCAGCCGATTATTCACTATTTCATCCGCTATCTGCGCGGCACGAGCCTTATCAAGCGTGAACGTATCGTCAAGAAACTCAATATTCTTTATATGGTAGCTATCAACGATGTTTTTTATCTCTTCAACTACGTTCTCCGGGCTTCTGCCACACCATTTATTGCAAATATTCGTGCAGAAGAGCAGAATATGCAGTTGAACGGGCATTCGGCAAGCACCTCCTTCGCCATGAATGTCGCATGGGTCCCCCGAGCACAACCACACAGTCCTTATTCCCCTCCTTCGCTATCTTCGCCACATCGTAGGCGTTATATATGGTTGAGGTAACAGCGGTAATACCGACAACATCAGGCATCCTCGCTTCTAATTCCCTTTTTAGGTCCACCATGGAATAGTCGAGTGCAACCGCATCTATAATCTCCACTTCATGCTCAGTCCTTAGCACGGAAGCCAGATAAACCAGCCCGGGAGGTGGTCCGATAACACCAAGAACCTTCTTCACATCCGAATTCGACGGTGGCATAATCAAACATATTTTCATCTCTTTACTGTAGTTTAGAGATTCACCTCTGTAAATATATATTACAAATTTATTTGTAATATTGACGAGAATGAAAGAAGGCAAAGAGGGCGAGAAGGAGAGGATTCCGGAGGTAGTGGGCTCGTTAAGGAGAATGCTGGATAACCCGATAACGAAGCACATCCTGCAACATCTTTCAAAGGGTGATGCGTTAGAGAAGGCACTTGCGGTGTTCACGGGTACACAGCCGGGTACATGCATCAGGTGTCAGTTCCATTCGTTCCTGCTCGGTACCGCACTGAAATACGGTGCAAGGAAGCTTGACGTGGATGATGAAGAGCTACTGAACTACTTTAAAGACCCATCTGTTCAGCGTGGACTGGCGAATGTGATTCGTGGTATTGCGGAATACGGTGTCACGAAACCGCAGAGGCTGCATGCTCCTTTCCTGGTGGTGTGGAACTACACGAAGGCGTGCAACCTGAGATGCAAGCACTGTTATGCGGCAGCCGGTAAATTAGCGGAAGATGAACTCACTACTGCAGAACGTAAAGAGGTTGTGGACCAGTTGTATGATGCGGGTGTGGCAGCGCTATCGTTCTCAGGTGGCGAGCCATTGATGCGTAAGGACTTCTTTGATATCGCATCTTATGCCGCTTCCAGGCATATGTACGTTGCAATAGCCACGAACGGCATGCTCATTACGAAGGACATAGCGCATAAGTTGAAGGACAGCGGTGTGAAGTATGTGGAAGTGAGTCTTGATGGTCCACGTGAGGTCCATGATACCTTAAGAGGTGTTGATGGCGCGTTTGAGCGAACACTGGAGGGGTTGAGGAATTGCATTGCCGAGGAAGGGATTATGACCGGTATGGCGATGACTGTTATGAAGAGTAACATGGCGTATGTGCCGGAGATGTTGGATCTGGCGAGGGACACAGGTGTTGATCGCTTCATCGCTTTTAATTTCATCCCCGTGGGCATGGGTAAAGAGATAAGTGACATGGACCTTTCCATGGCTGAGCGTGAGGAAGTGCTTCACCAGTTGTACGAGCAGATGATACACAGCGAGGATCTGGAGATATTATGCACAGCACCGGAATATGCGAGGGTTGCACTTGAGGAGGTTTATGCGGGTGAAGGAGATAAGGTCCCGGCATCGCATTTCGCCGCGTTTGACCTGAAGGATAAGACCGCTGTGTTAACTGATTTTATAGGTGGCTGTGGTGCGGGACGATTATACTGTTCGATAGAGCATAACGGAGACATTCAACCCTGCGTGTTCATGCCGATCCGTGTGGGTAATGTACTCAAAGATGGATTTACTCAGGTATGGCACAACTCGGAGGTGTTGAAGCAGTTGCGAGATCGGGAACTCCTCAAAGGTGCATGTGGTACATGCGAATATAAATATATCTGTGGCGGATGCCGTTCGAGGGCGTACGCATATTACGGCGACTATCTCGCATCTGATCCGGGATGCATTAAAACCAATTAGCTGTTACACTGAACAGTGAGAAGATTGCTTCATTGTACATGCAGTACACGGGATGTGTCTAAACGCCGTTATAAAAAAGGTGAGTGAGTGGCATATGGATGCCGAAGAACCTACAGCAGTCCCTTATCCATCAGTATCCGCATTGTTTTATCACATGCAGTGGTGGCATGGGTGACCGCCTTACCGAAATGGGCATGTGCTTCTCGATAATCGGATTCATCCATCTTACGCTTCGCTTCGCGCACCATCTCCTCCACCATTGCGAACTCTGGCTGTCCCGTCGCCCGCAACGCCATCCCGGTATCCGCAGAGAGTGCATCGAAGAACGCGTGCATCGCTCGCTTCGCTCCTGCCAGTTCACACGATTCGAGCGTTTCTAACGTCTCCAGCATCTTTGACCCGATGATCAACTCAGACTTTATTCGCTCGCCAAACTGGTAACCTATTATCGCTTTCTCTACCATGATGATATGTACATCATCTATTTCCTATAAACTTTTCTTATCCAATACGCAATTGATACACATGCCGTCGATAATAGTAGTGGGTGGATTTTTTGGTGATGAAGGTAAAGGTAAGATTGTTGCATATCTGGCGAGCCACGATAAGCCCCGGGTGGTAGCTCGTGGTGGTGTGGGTCCCAACGCCGGGCATACGGTGGTGGTAGGCGATAAGAAATACGCGCTGCGGATGGTACCTTCGGGTATCGTGTACGAGCCGGCACGGCTATTGATCGGTGCAGGTGTTCTGGTTGATCCCACGGTGCTGCTACAGGAGGTGCAATCTTTCGGGCTCAAGGGTCGTGTGGGTATTGACTGGAGATGTGCAATAATAGAGCAGAAGCATATAGATGCAGATCGTAAGGATTCTGAATTGAGGGACAAGATAGGCACTACAGGTACAGGCTGTGGACCCGCAAATGCCGATCGCGCGTTACGTAAAGCGAAACAGGCTAAGGACTGGGCGGAGCTCAAAGAGTTCCTGTGTGACGTACCCCTTGAGATCAATCGAGCTATGGCGCAGGGTGATAACGTGCTGATAGAAGGTACTCAGGGGTTTGGTATATCTCTTCTGTATGGTACTTATCCTTTTGTCACATCCAAGGATACAACCGCATCACAGATGGCTGCTGATGTCGGGATCGGTCCCACACGGGTAGATGACGTTGTGGTGGTATTCAAGGCGTTCCCAACGCGTGTGGGTGAAGGACCCTTTGCCACCCAGCTCGAGGATCAGGAAGCGGAAGAGCTGCATATCGTGGAATATGGCACTGTCACGGGCCGCAAGAGGCGAATCGGTACCTGGGATGGCAAGATGGCTGCTTATTCCGCTATGATCAATGGTGCAACTATGATCGCACTGAGCGGTGTGGACAAGTTAGACCCCTCGTGTCGGGGTGCCACGACCTATGAGGAGCTGAGTACTAAGGTCAAGGATTTCGTGGCTATGGTGGAACGTGACACAGGTGTTGCGGTGAAACTGATTTCAACAGGACCTGAATTGTCCGAGATAGTGGACCTGAGATGAGATGAGGTGCCCCTGCTATTTTAGTTTAGTGGTTCTATCGCGATATAGACCTCTCTGTCACCTATCTTCCAGATTTTACCGTACATTTGATCGTTTCTTCCGCGTTTTAGCTCCGCCGCGAGCGTTTCCGTACATATGTAATCCCTGAAACCTTCTACCGCTTCCTCCACTTCTGCGTCACCATCGTACATTATCCGTATCTCTGCTGTGTAGTCTAAATCGAGGTCTTTACGCATACCCTGCACACGTCTTACTATATCCCGGACCAGCCCTTCGTACCTCAGTTCTTTGTCCAGTCTGGTATTCAGGAACAGGCTCAGCGTATCATCAACGTCCACCCGTGTATAGTCCGTTGCGGACACCGCAGACGATTCTACATCCAATCGCACTTCCCGCACGTTCAATTCATCCTTCAATATACCTGCAAGATTACGCACCTTTGCCAGTATAGCCGCATTACTGCTGACGATAACGACCTCTCTCAATGGCTGTCTTATCTTTATACCGGCATCTGATCTTGCACGTCTGCCCGCTTCCACAAGCTTAATAACCACTGTCATCGCTTCCTCCAGTTCGGAATCTATAACCGTTTCGACGGGTGTGGGATAATCACAGAGATGCACACTATCCGGCTGATCTTTATCGCGCACAAGGTTCTGATAGATGTGCTCGGTAATGAACGGTACGAAAGGCGCAAGCAACATGCACAGGGTCACCAGTACTTCATACAGGGTCTGGTACGCGCATTCCTTATCAAAATTCTCCTCCGGTATCCAGAACCGCCGTCTCGAACGCCTTATGTACCAGTTACTGAGATCGTTAACCACGAATTCCTCCAGCTTACGTGCGGCAACGTGGATATCAAATCGTTCTATCGCTTCTATCACTTCGCCCATCACGGTGTTCAACTTCGATACAATCCAGCGGTCCATATAATTCCGTTTATCAACCGGTATAGCTTCCTCGCGCTTCTTCGGGCTGAACTGATCTATTATGGCATAGGTGATGAAGAAGAAATACGAGTTCCAGAGCGTATTCATGAACTTCTTACTGCGTTCTCTCATCTCCCGTTCCGAGAATCGGATATCATCATAGGGCGGTCCCGCAGTGAAGAAATACCACCTCATTGCGTCCGCCCCCTCATTGCGGAATATCGGATTTATATCCACAATGTTGCCTTTACTCTTACTCATCTTCACCCCGTTCTCATCCAGGATGTGCCCCAGAGAAAGCACATTCAGATACGGCGGCTCGTTGAATACCGCGGTTGAAACTGCCAGCAGTGAATAGAACCATCCCCGGGTCTGATCTATCGCTTCGGTGATGAAATCGGCGGGGAAATTGCGCTTGAACTCTTCGATATTCTCAAATGGATAGTGCCATTGTGCAAACGGTGCTGAACCCGAATCGTACCAGCAGTCTATGACCTCCCGCACTCGTCTCATCTCGCCACCACAATTCTCACATCTCAGTACTACCTGGTCTATGTACGGGCGATGAAGATCGTCCGGTAGATCAGAGAGAGCACGTGCTTTCAGCTCATCCACACTGCCCACACAGTATTCGGCACCGCATGATTCACATATCCACAGGTTCAGTGGTGTGCCCCAGAACCGTTCTCTACTCAGTGCCCAGTCCTCTATATTCTCCAGGAAGTTGCCAAATCGTCCGTATTTCAGGTGACCAGGATACCAGTTTATCTTCTCGTTATTCGCAATCAGACTATCGCGCAGTGATTTCATGGCAATAAACCACGATTCACGTGCATAATACAGCAGCGGCGAGTCACAACGCCAGCAGAACGGATAAGAATGCAGATATTTCGCCTCGCGGAAGAGTATGCCCCGTGATTTCAACCATTCTATTATGACCCTGTCCGCATCCTTCACAAATACACCCGTCAGTGGTGGGACATCATCGGTGAATCGTCCTTCACTATCTACCGGTTGTGTAAAGCCCATATTGTTCTTGCGGCAGATCTCATAGTCCACCTCCCCAAATGCGGGTGCTATGTGCACGACACCGGTACCCTCGTCCAGACTGACGAACTCCGCGGTGAGTACTTTATGTGCCGCCCCGCCCGTTATTTTCGCATAATCGAACAGCGGCTCATAAGCCAGTCCTTCAAGTGTTTCTCCGCTGAAACGTTCCAGCACCTCATAGTCATGGTCGCACAGTGCCTCCTCCAGTCGAGCTTCCGCAAGTATCAGGATACTGTCCTGCATTTCTTCTTTTACCCGTACCTTCACGTAGGTGTGTGTAGGATGCACAGCGAGTGCTATATTGCCTATCAGCGTCCATGGTGTGGTGGTCCACGCGAGCATATAGACCGGTGTATCAGACGGTGTATCAGATTTCAGCCTGAACTTCACGTATATTGAAGGGTCTTCTACCTCTTTATAGCCCTGTGCCACCTCATGTGTGCTCAGCGCAGTCTCACACCGTGGACAGAACGGTACAACTTTATGACCTTTATATAACAACCCTCGCTTCCATATCTCTTTCAGTGACCACCATACCGACTCTATATAACTATTCATAAATGTGATGTATGGATTATCCATATCAATCCAGAATCCCACACGTTTTGTGGCATTCACCCATTCTTTCTCATACCGGAACACCGATTCACGGCATCTTCTATTGAACTCCTCGACACCAAACTGCTCAATCTCCCCCTTTGTATTTAGTCCCAGTTCTTTCTCCACTTCTATCTCTACCGGCAGCCCGTGTGTGTCCCAGCCAGCCTTACGCGGCACATAAAAACCTCGCATCGTCTTGTAGCGCAGTACAAGGTCTTTAATCACACGGGTGAGGATATGTCCGGGATGTGGAAGCCCGTTTGCCGTTGGTGGTCCTTCAATAAATACGAACGTGTCTCGCCCCCTTCTCTGCTCCACACTACGTTCAAACGTATGTTCTCGCTCCCAGAGCGCCAATATGTTCTCTTCCAGTCGTACGAAATCCACCCTCTGCTCTTCCTTCCTGAAAGGCGTTGACATCTCTCCACCCATAAATGCTTCTTATCTTATTTTAAGATATTAAACTTAATAGTTCCTGCTATCCGGGAGTTTGAGTCTATCCCGGGCAAATTTTAGAAATGGCGAACCTGCAATAGAAATAAAGAAATAAGCGATGGGATCGGGCAGCGCACAATGCGATTCATTCCCTATGGCATTCAGTAGTCGATCCCGATCGCCGTAATACCGGTTCTAAACAACTGTTTCAATCCAAAATGCTTCATCAACTCCACGAACCGATCTATCCTCTCGGGCTCAGCCGTGAGTTCGAGTATGATCGAATCAAAAGATGCGTGAACTATCTTTGCATTGTATGATTCCGCCAGCTGCATTACTTCCGTACGTGCCTCTGTATTCCTCGTATGCACCTTCATTAGACATAGATCGCGTATGATCGACTCGTGTACATCCAAATCCACGACTTTCAACACTTCTATCAGGTTGCTCAATTGTTTCCGTACTTTCTCCAGTTCGCTCTCTGAGCCCTTTATCGCCACTGTCATCCTTGATAATCCCTCCTTCTCGCACGGAGACACGGTAAGCGAAGAGATATTTATGCCACGCATTGTGAACATACCTGACATCCGTGTCAGCACTCCGGGATTATCCTCCACCAGTAAAGATATTACACGTGTTTGCATCTCTCCGTACCTATCATATTGGTTATACCCCCACCAGGCGGGATCATTGGGAGTACCTTATCCTCCTTACCCACTATCATATCAAGCACTGCAGGCTTGCCCGATTCAAAAGCATTATTCAATGCCGACTTCAGATCCTCTGGCTTCTCCACACGTTCGGCATAGCACCCAAAAGCCTCCCCTAACTTCACGAAATCGGGCGTTATACCAAGATGAGTCTGAGAATATCTCTTATCAAAGAAGAGCTCCTGCCATTGCCGTACCATACCCAGATACCTGTTATCAAATATGCATACCACCACCTGGATATCGTTCTCAACGCAGGTTGCCAGGTCCTGACAGGTCATCAGGAAGCTACCATCTCCCGCGATATCCACCACTTTCTTATCGGGTGCTGCGACTTTGGCACCTATCGCAGCGGGAAAGCCGAAACCCATTGTGCCCAGTCCGCCGGAGGTTATAAATGTGCGTGGCTCCCTGGTCATGTAATAGTGTGCTGCAAACATCTGACATTGACCCACTTCGGTTGTTACTATGGCGTTACTGTCCAGGATATTGCTGAGTTCCTTTATCAGGATATCCGACGTCGATGATCCCGCACGCCACACATCGCATATGCACTCCTCACATGCAGCATGCATCTCTTTTAACCGTTTTTGCCACACGCTGTTATCTCTTATGCACTCCTTCTCCAGCCATTTCAGTATGTCGGATATAGCGAGTTTCACATCGCCCACTATCGGTATGTCCACCGGTATATTCTTGTTTATCTCGGCAGCGTCAACATCGACATGTATTATGGTCGCATCGGGTGCGAACTGGTCCAGTTGCCAGCCAGTTAGCCGATCGCTGAACCGCGTACCGAGGGCGAGCAGGGCGTCGCATTCATTAAGTGCTCTATTTGCATAGATATGTCCATGCATACCTGCCATACCAAGTGACAGGGGATGTGTTTCCGGTATCGCGCCCTTACCCATCAGTGTGGTGACAACACCTGCACCGAGCGTCTCCGCAAGGTTCCTTAACTCATCGGTTGCACCAGAGCTTATGACACCACCACCCGCGAGAATGACCGGGCGCTCGGCATTTGCAAGCGTTTCTGCCGCTTTCTTCGTCTGTACCTTGTTCGGAATTATGTTCGGCTTATAGCCCGGCGGGGTGTCTCCGGGATGTAATTCCACATCCACCCGGTTCGCCTGGACGTCCTTTGGTAGATCTATCAGAACAACCCCCTTCCGTCCGGTACTGGCGATGTAAAAAGCGTTATGGATGACCCGGGGTAAATCCTCCGTTCGCATTACCAGGAAGTTATGCTTTGTTATGGGCATTGTAATGGTGAATGTACTTGCTTCCTGAAACGCATTTGTCCCTATCGCAGATGTAGGGACCTGTCCGGTCAGTGCAACAATGGGTGAGGAATCTATATTTGCAGTAGCCAGTCCGGTAACGAGGTTGGTGGCACCGGGTCCCGAAGTAGCGATGCAAACGCCCGTCTGACCGGATACGCGGGCATAACCGTCCGCGGCATGCGCTGCACACTGCTCATGTCGCATCAGTATGTGCTTTATCATCGTCTCATTATAAAGTACCTCGTATAGATCCAGCAGGGCACCACCAGGTATGCCAAATGCCACCTTCACTCCCTCATTCTTCAATTCCTCCACCACTATCTCCGCACCACTCAATTTCTTCACTGTCATATCCTCCCTCTTCTCTTATCTCCTCTTACAATCTTCTCTTACAATGAAGTCCCTATTTTATATTAAGCATGTGAATAACTTTGTTGTTGCCATATCAGAACCGAAAATGAATAGATATGACCTGCATACGCATACGAAATACTCGATTGATGGTGTACTTGAGCCACGTGAGCTCGTCAAACGCGGGCAGAAGCGCGGACTTGCGGGGATTGCTGTGACCGATCACAACACGATACGGGGCGGATTAGAGGCGAAAGCATATGAATGCAGCGATTTCAAAGTGATTGTGGGCTCAGAGATAATGACCACCCGGGGTGAGCTGATAGGTCTGTTCCTCCATGAGGAAGTAGGTAATAGGACAAGGGATTTCAGAGCTGTCATCGATGAGATAAAAGATCAGGGCGGTATAGTTATTGTACCACATCCGTTTGATACGATACGCCGTTCGGCTTTTAAGCCCCGAAACGAGGATGCGGAACTCTTTGATGGTGTGGAAGGTCTCAATTCACGGTGTTTTAGTCAGAGCTACAATGATCGGGCGGTTGAATTCGCTATCCGGCATGATCTACCGATAACTGCGGGCAGTGACGCCCATTTCGGGTGGGAGGTGGGTAACGCATATATAAGAACGAATGCATCCAGTGATGAGGAGCTGAAACAGGCGATATTAACGAACAGGATCGAATACGCGGGTAAATTGAGCAGTCCTCTTAACCTGTGCATGACCAAACTGTTGAAGACCTGGCGAAAGATAAAGACGGTATAACCATCCTTTATTATATGTTATGCCCGTTATACCGATAAGCGTGCTTTCGTACCGCCACATCAGACGGTATCGAGAGATAATCTCGGTACTTGCGAAATATGGATTTGGTGAGATACTGGCAAAGTTAGATTTACGAAAATATCTCGGCAGGCGTTTACCACTGTTCAAGACGCCCACGGAGATAGCCGCGTTATCGCACTGGGAACGTGTACGGCTGGCACTCGAGGAGCTTGGTCCGACATTCATCAAGTTCGGGCAGATCATGAGCACCAGACCTGATATGGTGCCACGTGAGCTCATAGAAGAATTGGAGAAGCTTCAGGAGCGGGTACCTCCGTTTCCAACTGTGGAGGCGAAACGGATAATCGAGGAAGAGCTTGGTAGGCAGGTGGAAGATATCTTCGCCGATTTCGATGAGGGCCCCATAGCTTCCGCTTCTATTGCGCAGGTGTATAAAGCGGTATTGCGGAGTGGCGAGATGGTGGCAGTGAAGATTCAGCGTCCGGGCATAGCACGAACCATAGAGGTGGACCTGGAGATTATGAAGCACCTCGCCACACTCATAGAACGACACATAAAGGGTCTTGATACATTGCGTCCGGTGGCGATGGTTGAAGAATTCGCGCGAGTGATACGAAAAGAATTGGACTTCGGTCTGGAAGCGGCGCATATCAGGCGTTTTGCACGGAACTTCCACTCGGATAGGCGAATTCACGTACCACATGTCTATAATGATCTCTCCTCTGCAAAGGTACTGACCATGGAATTCATACAGGGATACAAAGTATCAGATATAACAACGAGCTCGAAATGCGAGGAACAAAACATAAATATAGACCCGAAAGTGGTGGCTTCACGGTGTGCCGATCTCATACTGACACAGGTCTTCGAGCATGGCTTCTTCCATGCTGATCCGCATCCGGGCAATATAAGAGTACTGAAGGGTAACGTCATCTGTTTCCTGGACTATGGGATGATGGGTTCGCTCTCATTGCAACATCGTGATGCCCTTGCCGATATGCTCATCGGTATAACTACGTGTGACGTAGCGAAGATAACGAAGACCATCCAGAAATTGAGTGGTTATACAACGCGGGTGAATCGTGAAAGTTTAGAGCAGGACATCTCAGATATCCTCGATATTTACGCATACCGCTCTTTGAAAGAGCTCGAGATCGGTAATTTGTTCCAGAATATCATGAATACCATAGTGAAGTACAGGTTGAACGTGCCGCGTGACTTCTATCTACTCGCCAAGGCGCTGGTAACCATGGAGGGGATTGGCAGGTCGCTGGATCCCGAATTCAATGCTGTGGAACACGCCAGACCATTTGCCAGACGTATGGTATACGCAAAAATGAATCCAGGACGGCTGACCCGGGATCTAATCAGTTCGCTACTCGATACGAGGGCATTGATCCATGAATTTCCGTCGGAAGCACGCGAGATACTGGCGTTGGTGCGAGAGGGTGAATTACAGGTGAAATTCAGACATGACGGTCTCGAACCGATGCTGAAGACCATTGATAAGGGTACCAACCGTATATCGTCCGCGATAGTGCTTGCAGCACTGATCATAGGCTCTTCTCTTATCGTCCTATCCGGCGTGCCACCGAGATGGCATGATATACCGCTTATAGGGCTAATAGGCTTCATGCTGGCGGGATTGATTGGATTCATGCTACTATTCGTGATTCTGCGGGATGCAATATGATATAGGGGAATCACAGTTCCGTGTTCCGTAGCAGTACCCTTCTCCTGGCACACGGATCCCATACATAAACCCTTTAGGGTGACAATTATTAGCTTCAGGTTTATTAAGTTAGATGCTAAATTGTAGATAAGCATGACGGGGGTAAGTGAAATAGTCATATTTGGTATATTTACGGGCGTTGTAATCCTTGCCCTAAAAACCAGCCTGGGGTGTGGTCTCACCAATCTCAGGAAGCGAGAGGTAGTCTATGTGGCTTCTATCTATCTCTGCGCTTCTGTTATACTCAGCCAGTTTGTGGATGTTATACCTCTGGATGTCACGCAGAATGTACTTGCATCAGGACTTACGATGCACATTATCGTGGCTTCGGGATTGATATATTCCGGGATAATCACGAAGAAGGAATGGCTTTCACGCGGTAAGGACATCTCAAGAAAGACATTCCTGTGGCTCTCTTTACCCTGTCCTGTATGCCTGCTTGCTACTTTTCTCGCCTGTTCCGTCCTGTCGAAGATAATGAGCATCAGCAACCTGGCGATCGGGGTCCTCGTTGGTATGATATTCTTTGTTATCATCTGTGCATTTTCTCTTACATTCGCTAAAATCGCCGCTTCGATCAATATTAAGAATCCCTCTTCACTGGGCACAGCGATGATCATGTTCGGCTTATTCTACTTCCTCTCCATCCTCTTAATCCCAGCATATGTCCAAATTGAGAGTGTTCCCGTTCCAGAATCGACGATCGACACGCGCGATACCGGTATTTCGTTACTGGTTATGGTCTCGCTTATAGGTCTGGGTATCATAATTGATCGTATGAAGAGGCGACGAATGAAGGAGGTGTATTGAACTGAAATGGATTTATATTCTGCCCTGGTTGGTGCAATGTTCATTATCTCAACCGCACTGCGATATCCGGTTATTATGGCACTTCTGATGCTGGTGGCATGGTCATTTATCGCCGTGGGTTTGTTCGTATCTGAGTACACCGCGAGGAATCGCGATATAGGCAAATTACGCGCAGGCTGCAGAACCGCAAGAGCGCATATGCGTATGCAGGAGTTCGATAAAGCGTGTGATTCTTTGAGAGCGAGTGGTTCAAACGATCTGCTCAAGCAATTTATAAACGAACTATCGGGCTTTATAGGTGCAGATCATGGCGATTTTATAACAGAAGCGGAGAAGTTACTTCAGGAATATGAATTGAAGATCACAAAGGAACTGGAGAAGCTGAGGCTGGTTGTTAAGTGGGGTCCAATGCTCGGACTGATGGGTACGTTAATCCCGTTGGGACCGGCGTTGATGGGTCTCACAGCCGGTAACATACAGCAACTCGCAGAAAATCTTGTGGTAGCATTCAGTACAACCGTGCTCGGGCTGTTCAGTGGCGGTATAGCGTATGCACTTCTGATTGTGAAGAAGAGATGGTACACACAGGATTTAAGTGATATGGAGTACATAGTGGAGGTATTGAGCAGTAGAAATGCGAAGAAGGAGACTGATACTTGATGATGAGGAAGATCCGCTGAGCGGTGTGGCGAATCTTTTTGATGCGGCGATGGTATTCGCAGTTGCTCTCCTCGTTGCACTGGTGATGTCAGCGAGTGTGCCTGAGCTGCTGAATCCAAAAGCAAACCTGACCGTGGTTAAGAACCCCGGACAGGACAACATGCAGGTGATCATCAAAAAAGGGCAGGAGATAAAGGTGCTGAATATGACGGAGGAGGTAGCTTCCGGTCAGGGCAGGAGATTGGGTACAGCATACCGGCTGGCAACCGGCGAGGTGATTTACGTGCCGGATAACGAAAGTGGTCTATAACAGCCATTTGGGTTACAACTATTAGTTCCAAAATAAAAATAGAAAAGCTTATATAGTGCGTCTCATACATTGCCATACGGGTTGGTTGAAATGCGATGCAAAATATACTACTTCAGAAACATACATGTACCGTTGATACTGATATCGCTGTTATTACTGTTTACAATGCCGCTGGTTGTTACTCCGGTGGATGCGGGGTTTAATAAGTCGTCCAACAATACAGCCAATACAGCTTACAGGCTGGTGTTCGTGCTTGGAACGGCGGAGAATTTAGCAGCTCTTGAAAATGCTGCTATGGATGCCACGTTGAACGCAACGGTAAAAGTTGTGTTATATAACGCGAGTGAAGCGAGGTTACATGATTTCAGTAATGCAAGCTTTGTGTTCCTGGCTTCTCTTGATAATGCCACCGTTGAATGCGTAAATCAGACGTTAAACGCGAGTGCGTATGTTTTTGCATACAATCTCACGCCAGATATAAGCATCGGGAATGTGGATGATGAGAATATTACGGAATACTGGGTCTATGGCGGCGATGAAAACATAAGGGATATGATCCTGTATATATGTAGCAGATTTTACGGTACGAAAACGGACTTTGAATCGCCGAAACCACCTGCAGGAAGACCAAAGGTGGCGTTTGTTGTGTCTGAGAAGAGTTCATATGCGGCATGGCTCAAAAAGGCGGCAGATGATGTGTATATCTCTCGTTGTCTCAATGTTTCTATCTTTACATATAGCGTTGATGATCCATCAAGCTACAGTGGTATGGATTTGAGCGATCAGGATGTGATCTTCCTATGGATGATAGGTTTTCCGGTTCAGGATGCTATTCACGAGACGGTGCTTAATGCCAGGGCAAGAGGTGCAAGCGTGATTACGACCAGCTTTACCGATGTTTACAATATGTCGTCCGTAAATCTATCCTCTCCTGAGTTTGCTGATATCTCGGCATACTGGTCCAACGGAGGCACGGAGAACATGAGGCGGGTGCTCCTGTTCATGGGTGTCAAACTATGTGATGTTCCGATAGAGGCGTTTGGTCTCGAGAAGGTGCCACCACCCGTAGAAATACCTCAGTTTGGTATATACCATCCAGAAGCAAAGAAGGCGGGTGTCGGCATCGATGGACTCGGGATATTCGCGTCGGTAGATGATTATCTTGCATGGTATAAAGGGAGTGGTAGATACAACGCGAGTGCACCGACCGTGGGCATCCACTACTATTACTCCTCCGGCAAGTACGGCTCATATATGACGCTCGATCCACTCATAAGGATGATCGAGAATAAAGGAGCAAATGTGATATTTGCCAGTTTCTCATACAAAGATGCAAACACTACCGAATATCTCCTAAAAGATAACGAATCGCTTGTTGATTCCCTTATCATAATTAATTCGTTCAGGCTGTGGTATCACTCGGAGAATGCTGGCATCGACTACTTGCAACAGATCAACGTGACACCGCTGAAAGGAATAATCAGCTATTACATGAACGAAACGGTGTGGAACGAGAGTAATGGGCTATCTCCTTCTGAGCTTGCATGGCAGATCGCACTTCCTGAGCTTGATGGAGAGACGGAATTCATCCTGTTTTCTGGAAAGGAGAAGGATCCCGTGAGCGGTGAGTACTACTATAAACCGTTCACCTCTCAGCTTGAATGGATCACAGATAGAGCGATATCGTGGGCAAAACTTCATGATAAGGCAAATTCGGATAAGAAAGTCGCGATCATATACTACAATCACGGTGGAGGGAAAGACAATATCGGTGCGAGTTACCTGGATATGGCACCAAGTATAGCTAATCTGCTTGACAACATGAGTGCAGAGGGATACGATGTAGGTAACAGGGCACCGCCCGGCGGCACAGAACTGATCCAGCTTATGCTAAGACAGGGTCGAAACATTGGTACATGGGCACCGGGAGAACTCACGAGCATGGTGGAGAACGGGACCGTAATTTTGATTCCTGCGGGTAAGTATGAGAAATGGTTCAACGAACTTCCAGCGGCAAAACGTCAGGAGGTGATTGATAAGTGGGGTAATCCCCCCGGCAAAATTATGGTCTATGAGAATGCAAGTGGTAAGTACATTGTGATACCGGGTTTGAAATTCGGAAAGGTGTTCTTAGCGCCGCAACCCACACGCGGATACTTACAGGATCAGAAGGTGTTATACCATGACCGGGAACTCCCACCGCACCATCAGTATATTGCATTCTACCTATGGCTTAGAAAGGAGTTTGGTGCAGATGCGATTGTCCATTTTGGAACGCATGGCACGCAGGAATGGCTGCCTGGAAAAGAGACGGCATTATCAGTGCGAGATTGCTGGCCTGCGATACTGATACAGGACCTCCCAGTGGTTTATCCCTACATTATGGATAATGTGGGTGAAGGAACGCAGGCGAAACGCAGAGGCAATGCGGTCATCGTTGACCACCTGACACCGGCTCTTGTGCCTTCAGGGCTTTATGGCGATTTCTGGAATTTATCGGAAGCAGAGATGGGGTACGAGTCCGCAACTGACCAACTATTGAAGAACGAATACTGGAATTCAACTCTTAATTATGTTATGGACATCGGTCTTGACCGAGAATTCAATCTAAATATGGACCAGCTGAGGACGAACAGAACAGCATTTGAGGCTTTCCTGAAGAACGTTCTGGATCCATATCTTGAGGATCTGGAGAACGAGATTATACCCTATGGACTGCACATACTCGGTGAGTCCCCGGCAGACGAAGAGCTGGTAGAGATGTTAGCGGTAATGCTGGGTGATGAATTTATGGAGCATGTTAAGGCGGTATCTCCAACCGATTATAAGAATAAATCAATGGAACTGTTGAATGCGACGATACTGGGGGGCATTAATGTTACAGATGCCGAGAATCAGATACTTGGACCCGGGAATGGGTCTGCAAATATAACGGCATATCTGAATACCGCTATCAAATATGCAAATGACATACGAGCGTGTAATATTGAGATACCGCGGATACTGGCGGGGCTAAGTGGCAGGTATGTACCACCGAAAGTCGGTGGCGATCCGATAAGACACCCTGATGCACTCCCGACCGGTAACAACTTCTATTCTTTTGACCCGCGGATGATACCAACAGAAGAGGCATGGACTGTAGGACGAGCCATGGGTGATGAATTGCTGAGGCAATACAAAGAAGAACATAACGGGACGTATCCGCACAGGGTAGGTTTCGTGCTATGGGCAGTAGAGACAATGCGACATTGGGGCGTTATGGAATCGGAGATACTATACCTGATGGGAGTGAAGCCGAAATGGGATTCGAAGGGGCGTGTTAAGGGTGTTGAGTTACTAAGTACTTCTGATTTTGCACTTGATGGCGAAGTCCGCCCTCGCATTGATATACTGGTTACAGCATCGGGACTATACCGCGATACATTTCCAGATAAGATAAAACTCATTGATGAGGCGGTACGACTTGCATATACCGCAAATGATACAGGCACTCAGAACTACATAAGGATCGATTCTGATGCGATATACACGAATCTGAGAGCTACCGGCGATTACACGGATACGGAAGCGAGGAGACTGTCACAGGCGAGGATTTTTTCTGAAGCACCCGGTAACTATGGTACAGGTCTTCCGGATGTAATAGCAGCAAGCAATACCTGGACGAATGAGCAGAAACTGGCAGAGTTGTACATCAATCGTGTGGGGTTCGTGTATGGTAAGGATGAATGGGGTCAGCAGAATACGGCACTCTTCAGACAGAATCTCGAAACCGTGGATGCTGCGGTACATAGTGAGACCTCAAACATCTACGGCGTGATGGACAATGATGACTATTTCCAGTATCTGGGAGGACTGGCACTTGCAGTGAGAAATGTACGGAAGGACCAAAATACTCCAGATTTGTATATAACCAATCTCAGGGGCGCGTATCATCCAGAGACAGAGACACTGGAGAGTTTCTTAAGAAGGGAGTTTTATGCACGTTACATCAATCCAAAATGGATTGAAGGAATGATGGAGCATGGCTATTCAGGAGCGAGGGAGATAGACCACGAGTTCATAGAGAACTTCTGGGGGTGGCAGGTAACAATGCCAGATATGATCACGCAGGATATGTGGAACAAAGTCTATGAAGTCTATGTCCGGGACAAATACAATCTTGGTCTGAATGATTTTTTCGACAAAAACAATCCATTCGCACAACAAGCCATCGTCGCGAGAATGCTTGAAGCCATTCGTAAAGATTACTGGAAACCTTCAGATGACGTAAAGACCACTCTGGCAGAAATATATCATGAATCGGTGGAGAAAAAAGGTGTAACATGCTGCCATCACACATGTGGCAATCCACTACTGGCAGAGTATATGCAAGGCATACTTTCTGCTTCCATTTCCGAAGAGTCATCGACACTTCCCAGAGCCATAGGCGGTGGTGGAGGAGCTCGCCATATCGAAACGGAGGAAGAAATGGGTGGGGGTGCCACAAATGTGACAGAAACCACCGGTGTGAGTAAAACAGGTGAAGAATTGAAGAAACCACCGGAAACGACCGAGCAAAGGGGGCGAGTAATGAAAGAGGAAACGCCAGTAGAAAAGCCGTCGCCGGTATTACCTATATCGGGAGCGCCATTGATGGGTATAGTAATAGTGATAGTGTTTTTGGTGCTGATCGGAATTGGATTGGGCTATAAGCGTAAGCGACTGTGAATGATAGATACATACATACATTATACATACATAAATAAAGACCAAATCTTACATATGCACATGAACGAATGGCGCAGTTATAAATCGCCGGGAATACCGGACGACCAGTTTGTCAGGTCGAAAGCGGGCTTGACGCGTGCCGAGATTCGTTCAATCATCATATCAAAAGCGCAAATAACGGGTAACGAGCGTGTACTTGATGTCGGTACGGGCTCGGGCAGCGTATCCATCGAGTTCGCACGGTTGGGCTGCGAAGTCACTGCGGTCGAGAAGGACAGGGATAATTTCGAGATCGCAAGAACGAATATAGAACGATTCGGGTTGGACGGAAAGATAGAGCTCGTATTTGGTGAGCTGGAGAACGTTGTTCTAAACGGTAGTTTCGATGTCGTATTCTTCGGTGGCACCGATAATCTGGCTAAAGCATTTGAGAATGCATTTGCTCATTTAAAGCATGGAGGCAGGATCATCATCGCTGCAGTACGGTTAGAGACCGTGGTGGAAGCGATAAACGTATTTAAGAGCCGTGGTATCGATCGAGAGATTCTGAACATATGCCTGAACCGGGGTAAAGACCTGGGAGGGAAGACCGCGCTTGCACCTTCGTATCCCGTATTTCTTATTTATGGTGAGAAATGAAGCTGTATGGAATAGGAGTAGGACCTGGCGATCCCGAATTGCTTACCCTCAGGGCATACCGTATTCTGAAAGAGGTTGATCTGATAGTTGCTCCCCGGTCACGAGTGGGCAGGAAGAGCCGGGCGTTGCTTATCGTTGAGCAATATATAAAAGAACGAGCGGCAAACCGGCGACCCACAATCGTCGAGCCGGTATTCCCGATGACGAGGAACCGGGCAGAACTCGAGTTGTACTGGCATAAAGCGAAAGATGCTGTACTTAAGAGCATGGATGACATGCGAGCCGACGGAAAAGAGTGTGAAACGTTTGCGTTTATTACTCTGGGCGATCCAAGCCTTTACTCCACATTCTACCGATTCCTGGATATATTTAGAGATTACGTGGATGAGGTAGAAGTGATCCCGGGCGTGACCTCCTTCTCCGCCTGTTCTGCTACCGCCCGGATTCCGGTTGTCGAGGGTTATGAGGTTGTTTCGGTCGTTCCTGAAGTGAACGATAGAACGATAGAGCTGATAGACAGATCCGATTCGGTGATATTACTCAAACCAAAGAATATGGAGCGTATAAAAGAACGAATAGGAGATCGAGAAGCGTTAATGTGTGTTAAAATAGGATTCAATGATCAGGAGCTGGTGATGGGCAATCTGAACGAGATCGAGGTCCCGGATCCTTATCTCGTTACGCTTATCATTAAGAAAGGAGTGAGAAATAGAGTATGAAACCGAAAGTGGTTTTTGCGGGTGCGGGACCTGGCGATCCCGAATTGCTGACACTACGGGCTCGAAGAGAGATTGAGGATGCGGATGTTATTGTATATGCGGGCTCACTCATCAATCGAGCGGTCCTGGACTATGCGAAGGATGAAGCAGTACTGATAGATAGCCATGGCAAGACCAGAGAGGAACTCATTGCGATCTTTGAGCGGTACGTGAACGCGGGCAAGAAGGTTGTTCGGTTACATTCGGGCGATTTGAGTTTCTATTCCGCAATACAGGAGCAGATGGCGCTTTTAGATTCGAAAAGAATCGAATACGAGCTTGTGCCGGGTGTATCCTCGTTATCTGCAGCTTCTGTATCTCTTAAGAGAGAACTCACATCTCCCGGTGTATCGCAGACGTTGATAATAACGAAACCATCTGGTAAGACCGGCAAACCGGGTGGAGAGCGTATAGCGGAACTGGCAAGGCACGGTGCCACGATGGTTATCTTTCTCGGCGTGCATCTCATAGATGAAATCGTGTCAGAACTGCTTGTGGGCTATCCGACAGATACGCCCGTTGCGGTAGTGCATAAAGCGTCATGGCGCGAAGAGCGAATAATAGAAGGCACTCTGGCAGATATAGCCGGAAAGGTTAAGACAGCGGGCTTTTCGGGGCATTCATTGATAATAGTGGGTGACGTGCTCAGGCATACGGGTGTTTCGGTCCTGTATTCGGGCACCAGGGATGATGTTACGGTCAAACGTAGAGATAAAAGAGGGATAGCCATCTTCTCACTTGCACAGAAATCGGTTACAATTGCGGAACGGGTAAGAAACCTGCTCTTAGATCGGGGCTACGATGTGAAATGGGTCTGCCCGGTAGAGATTTCATGTGACAGTGCGGATGAGCGTGTTGAAAGCATATACAGAGCCATACGGGATAGTTTCCGCGAGCATTATAATATTATCGCTATTCTGCCGATGGGCATTTTAGTGCGAGCGATAGAGCCGGTGAAAAAGACCGAGGACCCGTGGGTGGTTTGTATAGAAGAGAATGGCAGATGGGTCATACCCGTGTTGAACGGGCATAGGGGTGCTAACGAGTTTGCACAGATGATTGCAGAAGCGCTATCAGCAGAGGCGGTGATAACAACATCAGAGCGGGACACTTCCTCCTCTACTATCATTCAATAATGGATGGCACCTTCCCAGTGAAGTGTAAAGAAAGATGAACCCGCGACAGCACGTGCAGAGTTTAGAGCCATGTGAACATGGAGGTGGCTTTGTATACAGCATAAGGGACTTCAGTGTGAATTTGAACCCGTATGGACCTCCCGCGTTCGTATTCGATGTACTTAAAGCGAGTGTAAAGGAGATAGGGCGTTATCCTGATACAGAATGCACAGCGTTGAAGGTGCAGATAGCGCGTAAGTTCGACTGTCTGGACTCGGAGATACTTGTAGCCGCGGGAGTTACCGAACTCATACAGCTCATTGCCATTGGGTTCGTGAAGACACGTGCGGTCATACCAGCACACACATACGGTGAATACGAGAGAGCGGTCAGAATCGTGGGTGCAGAAGTGAAGAGGATAGAAATGCCGCGCCTGGAAATAGCACCTGAGCATATACTGAACGATATGCGCCCGGGTGATGTTATATTCCTGTGCAATCCCAACAATCCGACGGGTATCTACCTGGGTGAGGAGGATTTAGTGGCACTCATCGAGGAAGCGGAACGGGTCGATGCATTACTTGTGCTGGATGAAGCGTATGTGGATTTCGTAAATAACCCGTTTGCTTCTCATTCCTGTCTCCATTCCACAACTAATTTGCTCATACTGCGATCGCTCACCAAATCATTTGCCATACCCGGCGTGAGGATTGGCTATGCACTCGGTTCGGAACCTGTTATAAGCGTGTTACAGAGCTTAAAAGCGCCGTGGAGTGTAAGTGTATTCGCACAGCGAGTGGGGGCGGCTGTGTTGAGTACTGCGGGTGACGAGTTCCTTAATGCCACAAGAGCGAAGATATCGCGCAGTAAGATGCGAATAGAACACGAGCTGGGTATCCATTCAGACACAAACTTCTATATTCTCGATGTTGGTCGTGCGGCAAGCGAAGTGAGTGCCAGATTACTGCGTAACGGTATCGCGGTACGGGACTGCACCTCATTCGGATTACCAACCCACATACGCTTCTCGGTTCAGAGGGACGACGATAACGAAATACTCATTCACCAGCTCAAGGAATTGCTCTGACGCCGGACGAAATCCATGGCGTTACGCACGCATGCATCCATATTGAGGTATCGGAACTCAGCAAACCTGCCAAGGGTGTGTATATTCATTTTAGTCAGGAAATTATTTATCAGTCGCATGTTACGATCATAATCGAGATCGTAAACAACATAAGCGAATTTAGTACGTCTCAGGGTTGCGAAACAGACCTGTTCCTTATCGATAATCCGTTTCGTATGCAGATCGTTTATCGTACGTGCTATGAGCGCTTCATCCTGCATCCGGTCTATGGCATCGCCAATGTTGTAGGTTATCTCCGCGATGATGGAACTTTTACCCGGCGGTGCAACTTCTTTACTGTAATTGGACGGGAAAGCGACCCGGTGCGCGAGGCAATCCCTATCGGGTATGTACAGCCATGAGAGATCGTTCAAATGTTCGGTATCAAGTCCGAGCATGACCGTGATGAGCGAATTATATTTCAACCTGTGAGCTGCCGCTTTGACATCCGAAGGTACTTCTTCTCGCTCTAATGCATCTACAATGGAGAATACTGGCTGAGTGGCTATAATGGTGTCATATTCTCGTTCCTCGTGTCCACTGGATACTATCCAGCTATTATGGTCACGGTATAGCGACCTTACTTCGAACCCTCTCAGTATTTTACCGTTGCATTCTCGTTCCAGAGCGTGTATCAATGCGTTTATACCGCCTCGTTCTGGATAGTAGAAGTATAACTGGTGCGTATATCCCTCGGTCGGTACGCCCAGAGCGGATTTCAGCACATCGGTAAGCGGTGGTCTCGGTATACGACCATCAACCCACGAAGTACACATCTCTGCTGTACTGTAATGCCAGATCTTCTCGTTGTAGGGTATAAGATATTTATCCGCGATTCCCCGTCCGAAATTATTATACAACCATTGTTTGAAGTTATCAGCATGATCGTTTTTGTGCAGTCCTGCTATAATGTATCCCGATACACACGCGAGTCTATCACGTAGCGGCAGTTCAGATAGGCCGTTTTCGAATGGATACTTAACATACCGCCCTTTATACAGTATCTTCGTATTCCTGCGACATCTGACAACGTTATCACCGAGTCTGGCGAGTATGAAATTCAGAACCTCACGATCTTTTGAGAATATGATATGCGAGCCCGAATAATCAAATGTGAATCCGTCTTCGGTTAGCGAACGACATAGACCACCACACTCACCGTTCTTCTCCAGCAGCTCGCAATCTTCTATTAGATTCGCGAGTGTTAAGCCCGTTAGACCACCACCAATAATACCCGTTGTCATCTCATAGTCGTACACCAAACATGCGTTCGAAGTTGGTATCTATTGCGTTTTCAACAGTAGAGAGATCACACTTCTTCTGACGGGCGATCTCCTCGTAAACCACCTTCACCTGCTGCGGTACGTTTCGCTTAACCTCTTCATCTGGTGATAGATATGGCGCATCCGTCTCGGCATGTAGCGAGGATAATGGTATCTTCTTCGCCACTTTCTTCATCGTTTTGCTACGCACTATCGAAGCAGGCAATGAGATATGGTAACCCTCCTCACATATCTCCATCGCCAATTGTGGTTTACCCGTAAAGCAGTGGAATACCGCTTTCCTTATGTCCGCGTCTGAGATGAACTTCAAGCCATCCTCGATCGCACCCTCTCCTCGAAGGTGTAGTACGACCGGCAGGTCAAGTTCACGTACCAGCTCCAGAAGCTCTTTGAATACTTCTCTCGTCCTCTTTATCTTCAATGGGTCGCGTATCCAATAATAGTCCAGCCCTATCTCGCCAATACCCACTATCCGCATCCGATTTCCGCTTATAAAATCCTCATAGTCGGTTATCTCGTGGTCGGTCAGTTCCACTACGTGTATTGGATGCAGACCAAGCGCGACAAGTATGAAATCGGGATGCGAGTCCGCGAGTTCTAACGCCTTCTTTGCATCTTCGGGGTCCACACCACTCGTCACCACTCGCTTCAGCACCGCCTGTGCGTCCTCTATAACCTGTCCCCTATCGGTTTCGTATTCCTTGAAAGTCAGATGGCAGTGTATATCTATGATTTTAACCACCTCCTTTACTATTGGTGTTAGTAAATAATAAAAAATCAGTAATGACACTGTATGAGCTACGTAAGTTTTATATATAGCTAAACTAACCTCGCTTATTAAAGGTAACATACAGAGGTACCATGTTCATAAGTTACGAGGAACTTCTCCATGGCTTTAAGAAGGGATTGAGGAACGGGAACTGGCGAAGGCTGCGGTTCATGGATAAAGCGTTATACAGGGCGGCGATGTGGTATGCGAGATATGGTAGAAGCATCCTGAACGTGGAGCTTGTAGCGAAGCTTTTGGGGCTTATAGAAAGGTTAAAGGAGACGAGAGGCATGATAATCTTCCGAAGGGGATTTGAGAAAGCGGTTGAGATGCTCGATAGAGGCGAAGAAGAGGGGGTGTTTGTGTGGGCGCCTTCGTTACGATACTGGCTGAAAGAGCCGGATTATGTGTTCTGGCTGGGAACGGTGAGGTGAAAATGAGCAAGGTAGAGATGCATTATTAAAGTAAAAACTATATTTGAATAGTGAGGTAAAATGACAACGACAAAAGTTTCTATGAAGGGTGAAATAGAGTTACCGACAGAGATACGGAGGAAGTATGGAATAGATGCAGGTACGGAAGTAGAAATACTCGACTTTGGGAAGGAGATCGTTATAGTACCGGTACCAAAAAGGAGAGCCAGGGGGTCTATAAAATTCAAACGCCCAGTTTCAGAAATAATGTCAAATAACAGGGAAGAAGAGGAAGAATTTGAGAGGAGAAGAAGCGAAATACGCTCTCGATAGCTTTGCAATCCTGGCATACCTTGCTGAAGAAGAAGGTGCAGATATAATTGAATGCCTTTTAAATAAGGCTGAAAATGAAGAGGCGAAGTTATATCTGAATTATGTCAATTTAGGGGATACTACATAATATTTAGAGAGAAAGATGTTAATGAGGCGAATAAGAGCATAGTATTGATCAAAAGGAAGCCGATTGAATTTGTTCATGTAGATGAGAGGATTGCTCTGGTTGCTGGGAGGATTAAAGCAACTCATAGCATGTCCTATGCAGATGCTTTTGTTGTCGCTACGGCAATAGTGAAAGAAGCGAAAATAGTTACTGGCGACCCAGAATTCAAGGGTATAGACACGCAAGTGTTATGGATCCGCTCGCCAGCTTTGAATCGGAAAAAGGATTCATAGTAGGAAGAAAAGAAGACAGAAACGAAAGGAATATGAAATTCCTTGAGAGTGCCGATTTATCCGAAAAAGGTGACTGGTATAACGAATTTAACGGTAAAGAGATAGTTATCAATCTTGCAGCCCAAATTTCAGCTCCCGAGTACGATGCTGAAGAACTTCCCGCACAATCGAGTTTACAGTATCAACGGAAGGGATGTTATCTGCTTCCGGGATATGATAAAAGTAGTTCTCAAACAGCTCGGTGGATTCAGGTTCAGGGTTTTCCTGCCTGTTGGGCTGTTCAAATTTTTAATGATGAGCAATCAGCGATTAACCGGGAATATGCAGTTCACGCCGGATCAGGATGAGTCTGGTATTGATATAACACCATCTGAAGAGGGAGTCAGGAGGATGGTGGAGTGGAATGATAAAATCCCGGTGATAATCCCGGAGAAGAACGAATTAAAAACAAGCCCGGGGCAAAATCATGATGATGATAACAAAAGCAGTAAATTCATATTTAAAAGATATTTAATCCATATAATACTTAAGATATAAGTGGTTGAATGAAGATGGAAGAGATAAGAGTAGTTTATGAGAAAGGAGTTTTTAAACCAATAGGAAAGACCGACCTTAAAGAGGGCACTGAGGCAGTGGTAGTGGTAAGGCGTGAGGGAATAGCAGATATATTAGAGAAATTTAGCAGAAGAGTGGATAGAGACGTTCTAAAAGAATTTCTGGAGGAGAGAAGGTGATCGTCGTTGACACTTCTGTCTTTCTTGACGAGCTCTTCAAATTTGACCAGAAGAGGCATGAAAAAGCCCGAATCTTCTTCAGACTTGTACAGGCGGGGGACATACTAATTGTGGAACCAGAAATATTTAAGATAGAGCTAATCGGGCAACTCGTTAGAAGGATGGGAAAGGATGAGGCAACTATCTTGTATGAATCCGTTGTTGATAAGTTAGAATTAATCAAAACAGAGGATTTAGGCGGAATTGCTTTTACAATAGCTTTTGAAACAGGCTCACGGGCAATAGATTCTTTTTACATCGCTGCTTCAAAGATTAAGAACGCTCTATTAATTTCAAACGATAAAATTCAGGTTGAAAGTGCAAAGAAATTCAGAGTTGAAGCTTATTATCTACTTGAAGAGTTTGAGGAGGTTAAGAAGAGGATAAGAAACCGGGTATGAGAATCCCAATCACTTCCATTGTTGACCTGAAGAAATCGCAACAAACATTAAGAAAGCTTGATCAAAACGTCCAGCACTTCGGCTGGATGAGACCGCATCAATTTGTGGAGCATCTGTTAAAGAAGCATGGAGTTACGGTATTGTGCATAAACGACTGGTGGAAAGCGAATAGGAGATGATATGATGAATATAATCATTCCAGGCGGTGCGGGATTTGTAGGTAGGAACCTGGTCAGGGTTATTGCAAGTGAAGGCTATAACATGAAAGCTATCACTGTTCTGGACAAAGCTGAAAGGAATCTTGATTACGTGAGAAAATACGGTGTAAAGGCTTTATTAGCGAATTTATCCGAAAAAGGTGACTGGTATGACGAATTTAACGGTAAAGAGATGGTTATCAATCTTGCAGCCCAAATTTCAGCTCCCGAGTACGATACTGAAGAACTTCCCGCACAATCGAGTTTGTAAGTAGATACGAAAGAGAGGGTCTGATATTGAATGTGATAGTAAAGGGTAAGAAATAAGAATGAAGAGAATCGCTATAGTTTTAGGTACAAGACCGGAGATAATAAAGATGAGTCCGGTAATCAGGGTATGCGAGCATTTAGGGCTGGATTATTTCATCATACATACCGGACAGCATTACTCTTACAATTTAGATAAAATCTTCTTCGAGCAGCTCGAACTTCCAAATGCGAGATATAATTTAGATGCGGGCTCAGGGAGTCATGCAGAACAGACCGGTAAAATCATGAGTTGGTATTGAGAAGATTCTGATGAACGAGGAGCAGCCGGATATTGTTTTAGTGGAAGGGGATACGAACACAGTTTTAGCAGGTGCGCTGGCGGCAGCGAAGCTGGGAATAAGAGTGGGTCATGTGGAAGCGGGGCTGAGGAGTTACGACAGGAGCATGCCAGAAGAAATCAACAGGGTTTTAACCGACCACTGCTCTGATTATCTCTTTGCACCGACGGAGAAAGCAAGGCAAATCCTGCTCGGTGAAGGTATTCCGGATAACAAAATCTATGTTACCGGGAACACGATTGTGGATGCAGTGTATCAGAATTTAAGTATCAGCGATGACGGGATGGATCCTTTGAACGAACTCGAACTCAGCCCGAGGGGATATTTTTTGGCGACTGCGCACAGACAGGAGAATGTAGATGTTAAGAGCAGATTTGAGGGCATCATCAAAGGTTTAGAACTTGTTACCAGGGAGTTTGACCTGCCTGTGGTTTATCCGGTACATCCAAGGGCGAGGAAGATGATGAATCTTTTCGGGTTGAGAGCAAATGGTGTTGAACTCATAGAACCCGTTGATTATCTCTCTTTTCTTCGATTAGAATCGGAAGCGAAATTGGTGTTAACGGATTCCGGGGGTGTGCAGGAGGAGGCTTGTATATTGAAAGTTCCTTGCGTCACGTTAAGGGAAAATACGGAAAGACCTGAAACGTTAGAGGTGGGTTCAAATGTGTTAGCGGGAGCGGAACCCGAGAGGATTCTGGAATGTGTAAGGGCAATGCTTAACGTGGAAAATAGCTGGCAAAATCCGTTTGGTGATGGAAGGGCTGGGGAGAGAATTGTTGAGATACTGAAGAGGGAATGTAAATGATAAAAATAGAGGATTTAATCAAAGAAGGAGAATCAGAGACAGTAGAATTCAAACCATCTCTGTCCCAGATAGATAAGATAATTGAGAGCATTTCGGCATTTTCAAATACGAAAGGGGGAAGAGTACTCATTGGGGTGAGTGACAAAGGTGAAGTTCTCGTAGTAGATATCGGTAAAAGAACGATTGAAAATTTGGCAAATAAGATAAAACAGAGTACAGATCCGATTGTCTATCCATCAATTCGTGTTGAGAGAATTGATAACAAAAGAGTCATCGTTGTGGATGTTGAAGAAAGTAAACAAAAACCGGTTCTTGCTTCTGGAAGAGCGTATAGAAGGGTTGGAAGATCAAATCAGAAACTCGGATATGGGGAGACAAGGAATCTTGCTCTCAAGACCCCAAAGGTTTACTGGGATGAGCAGCAAAGAAAGTGAATGGCGAAGTAAAACCAACCAATGCAGGAATACTGTTCTTTGGTAAGAATCCACAAAGATTTGTTCTTCAGTCGCAACTGTCAGATGTGTTGCAAAGTTTCAGGGAACGATTGGATATGATTACAGCGGTAGAAAGAGTTTTGATTGGGATTAACAACAAAGGCAGATCCGGACCATGCATATATGCAATGCGTTGACCCGGGCAAGCCTTATACAGAAGGGGGGACGGTTATATACAAATGCAGGAGAATCGCTCAGGATGAACGGTGAAAATCTTAATCACGTCAATCGTTGATTTGAAGAAATCAATTTGTGAAATTTTATCTACAGATAAAAGTTTAGGGGGAAAGTCTTTTAATTCAAAGAATATAAAAATAGTGAGGTGAGTGAAAGTGATAACTGATATAGAATATATATTGAAGGCATCGGAAAAACTTGGCTACGATGTAGAGGGGTTATTACGCGATGCCGTGAACCTTTTTCTGACCGTAAACAAAGAGTTCAGGGAAAAAATTGCGGTAGAGCTCTATAAGGATGACAGGATAAGCCTTGGCAAAGCATCAGAAATAGCTGGACTGTCTTATGAGGATATGAAAGAGCTTTTAATCAAAAATAATATCACGATAAGGAGGGGACCAGAATCGGCAAAAGAGCTGAGAGAGAAAGCAAAGATGTTAAGCATGCTTTAGCCGACACNNAAGGGCAGCATCGAAATAGTGGAATCTTCAGACTTTGCAAATTTACAAGACAAGTATCCAGAACTTGGAGTTGGTGAACTGAGTGTAATAGCTTCAGCCGGGAATAAGATAGCGTTTATAGAGGATAGAAAAGCGGAGAAGATTGCTGAAAAAGAGGGGTTGGCTGTGTTTAACATTCCAGAGTTGCTTATGGTCTGTAAGGAGAAAGGGTTCATAGACAGAGAGGAAATAAAACAGATAATAGAAGAACTGGAGGATAAGGATAAGTATCACTTCAAGAAAGGGGTTGAGGAGGTATTGCTGGAATGATTATTCTGGATACTGAACGATATTCCTGGTTCCCGATACAACCGAGGTTTGAGTTCAATTAGTTTTAGAGAGGACAGATGTTATGCATCCATGCTTTGGAAAATATTCTACATTATGCTTTAATATTGGAATA
>JAODGH010000032.1 GCA_025464325.1 Methanosarcinales archaeon
CCTTCTTTTCGAGAAGTCATACGTCCTCGACTTTAGCTGATATTACACGGCTGTAATAAGCTTTTCTTATAGAGACTAACAAATACCAGTAAAAAATTACGGAATGCCATGCTGGAGCGCATATAACCACTCATTTTTGGGCATCGTCTTCCGTTCGATCAAATATAACCGAAGCTTTATTTAGCAGCTCTCTCCATTCTGGTATTCGTACGATTATAAATATAAAAATACACAGGCTTATTAACCAATTGGCTGGTAAATTCAGGCGATACGTTGTGATAAGCAGTACCAATAGGTAAATAACGAATAATTGAAAATCCGATCTTTTATATAGTCCTCTAAAATCGCTGATTCTAAATATCAAGCCCCAGACCACACATATAAAGAAAAATACTACAACAAAAAGAAAAAACAGACTCATCCTGTCTGGACTCACAATAGTGATGAGGTACCAGCATAGTAATATCGATATGTCAAAAATATAACCCAAAAAATATCTCTTAGCACTAAGCTTAACCGATGAAATCTCAATGTGATAAGCCAGCCAATCATAGAAGACGATCAGTAACGCAAAAATCAGCATCAAATTCTTAGTTGTGCAATTCAAAGAGAGTCTTGTTATTGCAGAGGATATTACCACAGCATATAAAATATCCGTGAATTCTATTTTGAGATGGGGTGTCTCTCTCATTTTAACTCCCTTCGCCTTTTTAGTATTATAAACACCATCGCCGCGATACCCCCTCCTCCGCCTTCGGATAGTAAAACTAATGAAATAGGTATCTATTCATTTTCTTAGGTGGAGAACCTGAAATATATCCATTATAAATTCGTAGAGAAGTGGATAGCCAGGTTCTTGCGGTGTTGCAAATAGCCAGCGAGTTATCTGCGCCTGTGTTTTTTCGAGTTGAATGATGCTGAAATAAAAGAGGTGAAGGTAGCAGGTTGTTTATGGTGTTTATGGTGAACCCGCCTCACCGCTATGAGTCACATCGATTAAAAAACCAATTTCGAGTCCATGATCAATGACAAATCCCTCAACCGTTACTTTCTTCCACCAGTTCCAACCTGCAAGCCGCATCGAAGCATTCCACCGGAAACATACGGGTGCGCGGGTACACGCCAGATATGTGTTACATAAGCCCATACCACCTGTGAACTAATGAAGCTACTGGATGTACTGAATACAAAACACATAAAAACGCCTGAAACATAATTATGATAAGTTTGATGCAATACAGGAAGATCCAGGGTCTGGAGAAGATAAGAGAATGGGGCTTGCCATATCCGCCGTATGCGGTGATAGACGCGGAACAGGCTACACCAGCCCGTATAGAATCAATCGTTAGGGCTATAGGGATACCGGATATAGAGGGCGATCGGGTTGGCATCGTTATAAGGACAGATGGGGCAGGACGAGTGGGTGGGCGAAGTGATTTACACCTGATGGATATGAAAGAGATAATAAACTGGGCTTTGCGGTTACGAGAGAGGAACAGACCGGGTCTCAAACTGATCATACAGCACGTGGTAGATGCGAAATGTTCGGGCGTATTGCTCAAAGGTTCGGAAGACCTGTCGGTCGAGGTGGTCCATGGCGATGCTCCCTCACTACTGGAAGGCAGAACGCGGGATATTGAACGCTGGGCGTATATGGGCTCGTGGAGGAAGGAGAACGAAATAGAAGGGATACTCAACGAAGGAGATCTTGCGTTATTATTGGAATATTCGCGTCTTGTACCCGATTATAGCTATCTGGAATGGTCGTTATCAAAAATCGGGAAGCTCTACTTCTATGAGTACATGGAGTGGAGTGGTGATCGAGAGCGGAAAGCAACATCGGGAGAAAGCATAAGAAAAACGATCATACACGGACTGAGTGCAAGTCCGGGTGTGGGTACTGGCACCGTAAGAGTGGCATTGGACTCGTGGGCGATAAACCGAGTGCGAGAAGGGGATGTTCTCGTCATCAGGTATGCCGACCGGCATGTCATGCATGTCATCAATCGGATATCAGCTCTGGTCTGTGATGTCGGCGGACGGACGAGTCATGCTTCGATAATAGCGAGAGAATACGGAGTGCCATGTGTGATAAGCGAAAGAGCGACAAAAAGGCTGAGAGACGGCATGAAGGTTGTTGTTGATGGTTACAATGGCACCATATCTGTTCTTTAGCTGTAGCTGGCGGGGCACTCACCTGCATTATCCCGGTGTGAGCACAGTACGTGAATCAGAATGAATGTATAATGATTTATTTTATATGGAAGTATATGCTTCTTTAGAGAAAGTTTTGTTTTGTAGAGAAATGCTCAGGGAATATCTGGATAAGATAGTGGAAAGGAACGATCTGAGTGCTGAAGAAGCGAAGAGAGCGATGCACGTGATAATGGCGGGCGAAGCCGACAGGATACAGACTGCCGCGTTCCTCACCGCAATGCGTATGAAAGAGGAGACGGAAGAGGAGATAGCGGCATTTGCCGTTGCTATGCGGGATATGGCGTTGAAGATCGACCCGAAAGTTGATAAGAAGGTGGATGTATGTGGTACCGGCGGTGATGCGATAAAGACCTTCAACATATCCACCACTGCCGCGTTCATCACTGCCTGTGTGGTGCCTGTCGCGAAACATGGCAACCGGTCGGTGACATCGAAATGTGGTAGTGCGGATGTCATGGAGGAGCTGGGAGTCAATCTGAAGTTACCACCGGACAGGATCGAGGAATGCATAGAGAAGGTGGGTATCGGGTTCATGTTCGCACCATTGCATCATCCCGCGATGAAGAACGTTATGGAAGTGCGACAGAAGCTGGGATTGCGGACGGTGTTCAATATACTGGGACCGTTGACCAATCCAGCGAATGCGACGCATCAACTGATGGGCGTTTACGATGCGGCATTGACAGAGAAGATAGCGAAGGTGCTACGCATACTCGGATTGAAGAGAGCACTGGTCGTACATGGCGAACCGGGCATAGACGAGGTATCCATCGCCGGTAAGACGAAGGTATCGCAGCTGGATGATGGAGAGATTGAGACATACTTTATAAGACCGGGGGATTTCGGATTGCGAATCGCAGCGCCGGCAGAGATTGCTGGTGGCAGCACAAGGGAGGAAGGTGCGAGGATGCTTAGAGACATTCTTGCCGGTAGAGAAGACGGTGCGAAACGGGATGTTGTTCTATTGAACGCAGCCTCAGCGATATTTGCGGCAGAGGAAGCGGTAAGCATCTCAGAAGCGTTTGAAATTGCGAAGGATGTACTTGAATCGGGCAAAGCGGAAAAGAAGCTCGATGAGTTCATTAATTTTACCACCAATAAGGGAGGTGATTGAATTGGATGATATAGATCGTTTGATACTCAGGGAACTTCAACAGGATTCTCGACGATCGTTTACTAAGATAGCGCAGCAGGTAGGGGTGAGTACGGCGACGGTGAGTGAACGTGTGAGACGGTTGATGAGCAAGGGTATCATATGTGGCTATACGACCATCCTCAATACCACGGAGATGGGTATGGTCACGCTAATTGCGAAGATAAAGACCAAGCAGGGGTACAGCGTGGAGGAGGTGGGAAGCGTGATAGCGGATATGGCGGAATGTTGCTGTGTTCATCACGTAACAGGCGAGTTTGACCTGCTTGTGATCTCTAAATGTGCGGGCTATGATAAGTGTGGTGACATAATAGAGGCGATAAAGAGGGTTGACGGTGTTGAGAGTGTGGAGGCAGAATTGGTTTTGAAGACGTTGAAAGAGGAGCTAAAGGTGCAGATGTGAAAATGGTAAGCGTATTTATTGAGGGTACGCCCGCTAATTTGCGGATCGCAAAAGCGATTTGTGCGGATAATCGTGATAGAGACGCCAGCTATCTCTTTTTTGGGTTCCAGATACGACTAAAAGCAAAAGATAAACTCATTCTGTACCGTGCAAGTATAGAACGTGCAATTGAACGAGCGTTGAGTGAGGACGAGTGGCGGAGCGTTATGTGGAATCATACCGGGCGGATAACCGGGATAGAACGTGACAAGATAGTGTTTGAGGATTCGGAAGAGACGAAGATGCTTGACGAGTACTGGGATAGGCGATTGAACGCGATAAAGGATACGATGGATTTTTTAAATAGCGAATGTAAATGAAGAAGCATGGTAAAGATAGAGCACGTCTATTGGAAAGATAGAATAGGCGGGGAAATCGGGAAGGAGACGGTAGAAGCCTTCAGTTACGGCTTCACAGTGGGACCGCATGGTGAATGGGAGATGGTGATAGCGAAGGAGGACAAAGAGGTGAAGAAGAATGATCTCGTAAACATAAAAATAGAAGAGATCGAAGTACCGCCCAGGTCAATAGTGTTACCATGCCCGTTAATGCGTCATGCATGCGGTATAGTAGCTTCGTTTGCAACAATGGGTAAGCCGAAGAAGGTGGAAGGAGCGCGGGTACTTGAAGAGGTGTTGTTTCATCCAATAGTTGATGGTATGGTTCAGAAGGGGCAATTACTCGGTGTGGCAAACATATTCTATGCTGCGATAGAGCGGAGGCTTGCCCGGGGTGCAGCGGAGAGGTGGCTACGCGAAAGATACAGGTATTAGCCTTTGTTGGCGCTCCTGCAGCGGGTAAGACCGAAGCGGCAGCGGTGGCACGGGAACTGGGCATTCCTGTGATAGTGATGGGCGACGTGATAAGGTCGGAACTGAAACGTCGCAACATCCCGCTAAACGATGCCAATGCGGGTAGAATCGCGACCGAACTGCGGCTGAAGGACGGTATGGATGCGATTGCAAAGCGATGTATCCCGTATATAGAAGCGACTGGCAGCGACGTGGTTGTTATTGATGGCATACGGGGAATAGCGGAGGTGGAAACGTTTAAAGAACGATTTGGCGATGATTTCACTCTTGTTTGTATACACGCATCACGCCCGATAAGGTATAGCAGGCTAAAAGCGCGCGGTAGAAGTGATGACACCCTGAGTCTCGAGGAGTTCAAGAAGCGCGAGGAACGGGAGATGGGATGGGGTATGGGCGAGGCAATGAGAGAAGCATCGATTGTAATTAAGAACGAGGGAGAACTGGAAGAGTTCAGGGCGCGGGTGAAGGAGCTATTGCTGGATGCTCTTCGTCGTACGACGGACAGCTTCATCACGAAAATCAATAATGGATAGAGGTAACACTTGCACATATTAACTAACCACGTCGTGTAAGCTATTTCTTATTGAAGTGTATACTAATCGAGGTTTTTTGAGCACCCACAGATACCATTAGTCATACCGGTCATCCCCTTAGCTGTATATCCCTCTCCGCCTTGCAAATGCTCTGATCTGCCATTTGAATTGCTTTGTCAGAAATTAAGATTAGTTATGGGTTGAAACTGTGAAATACCAAAAGCTTTTTACTATCTACCAAAAAGCTTTTATATAGTAACATCTTTCCATTAAGCATGGAGCAATTAAAAGACAAGGAGGTGGAAGTAAGAAGATGATAAGTACGGTAACTACGACGACAGTTACGGGAACATTGACGCATACGGCGATTTTTGGTGCTATCGGTATTACAGTGTTAATCTCGTTGCTTGTGGCAAAGGAGTTGCTAAACGCAAGTACGAACAGCAGAGCTTTGTTTCTCGGCAAGATTTCACTGGTTGCGATCTATCCGCTTCTATTCGCTTTCCTGACCATTATGGTCCTGAAAGTACTGGAAGCGATATAATCGAATCGTGAAGAAGATAGTAATCTGGCCGGCTAATCTGGCGTCAGGGCGTACACGGAGTCAGGGGCGGGCAGTGCCGAGGAGGCTTAGCTTGAGGTCGCCAAAGGTCGAGGAGATAGAAGAGGTAGCATTAAGGCTCAATCTTCAGCCTGAGGTGGAGCGGGGCAAGGCGTACCCAAAAAGGCACTGGGACAAAAGTGGGAGAGTATTGGTGGCGAAGGTAGATCGTAAGGGTGCCATCTTGCGTGAAATCGCAGAAGGCATAAAGGAGCTGCGGATGCAGCAACAGAAGAGATCTAAGCATAAAGCTTGATTATTTTTATTTTTTATTTATTTATTTTCATCCGATGATCGACCTGCATACGCATTCTATCTTCAGTGATGGTGAGTTGATACCGGGCGAGTTGGTAAGACGGGCGATATTTAATGGTTACGAAGCAATTGCAATCACAGATCATGTGGATTTTACGAATCTGGACTACGTGCTTGGTAGTCTAAAGAAGCTGAAGATGCAGAGCAATGATGATATAGAAGTACTTATCGGCGTCGAAATAACGCATGTGCCGGTGAGTAAAATAGATCGTGCAGTGAATAGAGCACGTGAACTTGGTGCTGAATTGGTGGTTGTACACGGTGAGACCCTCGTGGAACCGGTAGCGAGCGGTACTAACAGAGCAGCAGTGGATAATCCCATGGTTGACATCCTTGCGCATCCCGGACTGATAACGGAAGAGGAAGTAGAACTCGCGAAGGAGAACGGGGTCTATCTTGAGATTAGTTCGAGACAGGGGCATTGCCTTGCGAACGGGCACGTGGCACGCATATGTCACGAGCTTGGTGCCAGAATGCTGCTCAATACCGATTTGCATTCGCCGGATGATTTCCTCTGCGATGAACTTGCCATGAAGATACTCACGGGTGCCGGTCTTGATCCAGATACTGCGGAACGAGTGTTGCGGGTTTA
Source organism: Methanosarcinales archaeon (assembly GCA_025464325.1). Classification (GTDB taxonomy): domain Archaea; phylum Halobacteriota; class Syntropharchaeia; order Alkanophagales; family Methanospirareceae; genus G60ANME1. Next base: position 6,666 of record JAODGH010000032.1, read on the forward strand.
TCCTCGTGAGCTGGTAGATAGAGTGCTATCAGATTATAGATAATTGGCGGCTTCTATAAACCGCTTTACCTTATCTGCATCTTTACGCCCGGGTTCACGTTCAACACCACTCGATACATCCACTGCGTACGGTCTGACCTTAGAAATCGCATCTGCAACATTCTCGGGCGTCAAACCACCAGCGAGTATTACCGGTGTGTCCACCGCTTCCACAATCGCTCTGCTTATGTTCCAGTCGTGTTTCTTTCCGGTCCCACCGATCTGCTTACCTGCGACAGTATCAAGCAGAATAGCGTCCACAATGTCTTCATACGCCTTTGCGTGTTCTATACACGCGTTTATGTCTCCGCGCACACCTATCTTCTTTATTATTCCAATGTGATCTGCCAGACTACTACGTACTTCCTCAACGAGTTCCACCGGTTCTTCACCATGTAGCTGTACGTAATTGGCACCGGTAGCTTCTATCATATCTATCTGTTCGCTCACATTCCCGGTATCCAGCACGACAACCAGAACCTTAGCCACGAATGGCGGTAGTGACCGGAATATGCGGTTGGCTTCATCCGGGCTCACGTAACGCGGTGTATTGGCAACATTTATTACACCGATAGCATCCGCACCCGCACGTGCAGCCAGAACGGCATCATTTATGTTCGTATTGCCGCATATCTTTACTTTTACGTTTACCGCCCGTCCTGCCAACATACCAGCCCCCCTTTTGACGCATGCTCATACAAATACGATCCGCTTCTCCGCACATTGATGATGCTTCTCGCTACGCCAATCGTTCACACGCATGTTCAGCATGCGCTGGTCAACGAATGCGAACCCACCTCTCACAACCACCGGCAGTTCATCGCAGGAGAACACGGGTATGCCAGCTTCAAAGAACCGTTCAATTGCGAAATGCGACATCTCCTTGCCATATATGACGGCGGACACACCCATATCCACCAGCAGTTCCGCGGTGTTACGACCGCCACCACTGCCATTTTCCAGGAATATCACGTCTCCTCGTTTGATACCGTATCTCCGATCCACCTCCAGAATCGCATCTCTGGTAAATGATTTTATCATTTTTATCTTCATCCCATTCTCTATCTTCGGCTCATTGCCACGCTTAAGTTCTTCTATTATCCGTCTTAACCCTTCCATCTCTGCCGCTCTGGCGGTTAATTTGTTCCTCAATCGTTTTATCTCGCTATCCCGTTTCCTTATCGCCTCGGTCGTCTCTAACTCCCGTCTCATCTCTGATCGGAATGAAGCTATACGTGCACGCAATTTCTCTATCTCTCTCTTCTTCGCCTCGAGCTCTAACTCCAGAGCGGCGTTATGCTCGCGAATAGCTTCTATCTCGCGCTCTTTCGCCTTAATTGTCCTGCGTAATAGCTGTATGTACGCTCTCACATCATCGTCAATATTCTCTACTTCGGCGGGTTTGCAATGCTCTTCCTCTGCCTCTGGTTCTGAACATTCGGACTCTCCGATCAATCTCTTGATTGCTGCACTTATGGATACACCTTTGATCACCAGTGCCTTCACCTCATCCACATCCACACCCGGTGGTGTCTTCTTACGTATCTGTGCGAATTTCTTCCTGTAATGCTTGAATGCATAGAGACACGCAGCCAGTGCGTCCCTCTCATGTACGTTTCGATAACTGTAACGCTCGTCCTTCGTCAATGCTATCTTATCCTCGACTGATAGTGATTCATTTAACTCATGAAGGTGTGAGGAAAAGACTTTGCTGATCCTCTTCACCATGGACGGTGTTGGTGAAACGTCAGAGGCTACAACCAGTGGAGTACCACATGATATTATCCTGCTCACGGCATCGGAGAAGGAACAATTCTTCGAACTGAATATCTCCACAGGATTACCATCGAGATCAACCATAGCAAGCCCGAGCGTGGTACCGGGATCAATACCAACAATGGTGTATCGCTGTCCCTGCCGCTGTCGCGCTACCATCTGATTATTATGAAGCCTTTTAGGAATATAAAACTAACGGCTCTACAAAGGTTCTCAAAAAAACTCTTATCAGGCAGCAATATAATTCCATAGGGTCACCAGTGAAGGAGTATTTGTTCGTCGGGATCATCTGCTGATCAGGTATGAACTGCGAAACAAAGGACCGTGGAGCACAGATAAAGTGTAGTCTCATGGAATCCCCTTACCATATATACAAATAAATATATGTCATCATAGTAAAACAGAAATAATAGATGAAGAAGGAGCAACACAGAGAACTGAGAATAGGTAAATTCGGATTCCTCAACAATTTCCTGCCGTATTATCGGCTTGAGCAGGATGGATTCATAAATATTTACGAAGGTTCACCGCGAGAGCTGGCTTTGTTGTTCGAACGTGATGAAATAGATTTTGCACCACTCCCTTCTTTCTATTACTTACGTAATAAGACGCAGTTGCGAAGTTATGAGTTCTGTGTCGCGTCGAAGGATAGCGTTTTGAGCGTACTTCTCGTCTCAGAACACGGTGTACAGGATGAAAATGGGCGAATCGCGGTTACAAACCAGACCGTAACGTCCGTGAATCTGCTAAAGATAATATTAAATGAGCGTGGTATGACCAACAGGATTTTAGAGTTGAACGCATGTGAAACCAGCGAACTGCTCAGGCATGGCAGTTACGCACTCGTTATAGGCGATGAGGCGCTGAGGGCACGCTCAAGATATAAAGTTGTTATGGACCTTGGAGAGGAGTGGCATGATATTACCCGTTGTCCCATGGTATTCGGTATCGCGGTATCCTCGCACAAGGAGGACCTGAGTGAAGTGGACCGGACGATACTGGAATCGCTGGCATGGGGCGAGCAGAATCTGGAAACCGTGATGAGCGAGGCTAAAAAGCGATTTAGCAGTATGCCCGCGGATCTTATAGAACGGTACCTCAATTCTCTCACGTATCGGCTGGGCACACGAGAAAGAGAAGGCTTAAAAGTATTTGAAGCAAAATGCCATGAATATGGACTATTATGATGTTTATGTGGATAAGAACCTGAACGGGGAGGACCTGAGTTTTGAGGAAGCGTTAAGACTATTCGAGCTACCGCTTCCCGCTCTCGGCAGGATCGCGGATGAGATAAGACGAAAACGCTGTGGGGACCTCGTTACATTCGTCATTGATCGTAATATAAACTACACAAATAGGTGCGTATCTAAGTGCAAATTCTGCGCGTTCTATGCGAGACGGGAACAAGACTGTTACAAGTTAAGTAAACACACCATACTCAGCAAGATAAAAGAGGCGGTTGACGATGGTGCAACACAGATACTCATTCAGGGAGGTCTTGACCCTTCTATCGGGCTTGAATGGTTCGAGGATCTATTTGCTACAATAAAGTTACGGTTCCCGCAGGTTCATATTCATAGCCTCTCTCCTCCTGAGGTATTCTTCATTGCAACGAATGAAGGCATGAGCATAGAGGATACTCTTGCGCGATTGAGAGCAGCAGGGCTGGATTCTCTGCCCGGGGGTGGTGCCGAGATACTCTGTGATCGGGTACGAAAGCAGATAAGTCCCGGCAAAGTCGGTGTAGAGGGGTGGTTAAAAGTGATGGAGATAGCGCAGAGAATGGGAATGAAGACAACGGCGACAATGATGTTCGGGCATATAGAGCGTGATGAGGATATAATTGAGCATCTGTTCCGTGTGCTGGAACTGCAGAACAGGCTACACGGGTTCACAGCGTTCATACCATGGACGTTTCAGCCATGGCATACCCGGCTATACCCTGAGATAAGAGCCCCCGCACCTGTAACGAGATATCTGCAGGTACTTGCCATATCACGGATAGTACTGCATTCGATAAGGAACATACAGTCGTCATGGCTGACCCAGGGCATCGAGACAGCGAAGCTGGCACTCTTCTTCGGTGCGAACGATTTCGGTGGTACGATACTTGAGGAGAACGTGGTGACTGCTGCGGGACGGGCACATAAGCCGAAGAGGGTGGAAGAGATAGTGAAGGCGATAAAATCTGTTGGTAGACCCGCAGCACAGCGAAATACGTACTATGAGATACTGAAATACTACGGGTGATATTAACTAAAATGTCCTCAATTCACCACGTATTGCCCTCTCCGTTATCTCCTGCACGTTCGATAGCCACTCGTCCATTATTCGCACGGCTTTATGCTCGATAGTCGCGGTCATTTCGGTACTTTCGGGTATTATTCGCGCTGTTGCGACTCTTGGATCGTCTATTCTCCTGCCTATCTCGGATAGAAGCATAACATAAACCTCCCGGACACCGTCCACAGTAGCCACTATCTCATTGGCAATCTCAATAGCGAGCAGGTTATATATCTTGCCGGTATGGTTAACCGGATTTTTTCCCGCAGCGCCTTCCATGCTCATCGGTCTGCCTGGTGTGATGAGCCCATTACAGCGGTTACCACGACCGGCAGCGCCGTCATCACCCATCTCCGCCGAGGTACCGGTTACGGTGATATACACGGTCTCAGCAGTATCGGCTCGATTCACGTGTGTAGTTACCGATCTACCAGTACATTCTTCGGCAACGTCAGTGACAAACTGCTTCAAATTCGACTTTATCGTGGTATAGTGGTCATGATCATCCACGTATCTGGATACAAACGCGTCACCTACGGTCAGTGTTATATTGTCACCTTCCCGTAGCGCCATCACTTTCATATCCTCGCCTATCGCGTTCTCTCTGTGCCGATAGTCCGACATCACCCTGCCTTCCACATTTGATGCTATGGTCTCCACCTCAGATAGTGGCGCGTGGGCAACCCCGAAAGAGGTATCATTTGCTACCGGTATCTCTCGATCCTTCTCTTTAAATACCTGCAGCAGATCCGCAGAGCCTTTACCCAATCGACTCTCTATCACGACATCACGATCCACATCGAGGTTACGTACGATACTCTTAAGATATTCGCGTGCCGCTTGCAGTGCAACAATATCCACAGCTACTTCCTCACCCTCAAATTCGCGTGTCGCTCGACCACCCAGGAGTATATATATCGGCGAAGTGATCTCGCCACCGCCGTATTTTGGATCAGACCTGCCTGCGACGAGCTGAACTTTATCTGTATTGTGATGCAGGACCATGCCGAATTTGTCCAGGTATTCTTTACATAACGCGACACTGACCGCATCAGCAATGCCATCACACAAACTGTCCGGATGTCCCAGTCCCTTACGCTCTACCATCTCCACTTCCTGCTGCTCCACTGGCAGCCGGTGCATGAACTCAGCTCTTATATTCCGCTTCAACTCCATTTTGCTCATATCTCCTATCGCCATTACTCATTAATTAAGATTTCGGTATAATTGCTGTATCGTTTGATTCTTATATGACATGACGAAGAAGTGGACGTAAGCTCGAGCTGTGGACGACTAAAAATAAGGAATAAACCTGACTTGTAATCCTTCCGTAGCAGTCATACGTGGAATTTCTGAGCCAGTTCGAATGGATCGGATGCGATGACTGATGCGGCATAGAGCTCCATCGTACCTATATCCGAGGTTCTGTCATCAAGATCTCCCCGGTCTACCAGCCTTACCACATGGTACGATCCTGTCTGGAATATTGCAAGATTATAGGACATCACGCCCATATCACGATAGAATCGCAGCAATTTATAAATAGTACGCGCTATCGCATCACTTCTGCGTGCGGTACTGACAACAACGATCTCCTTCTCCTTCACGGGCGTGAGATAAAATAGTATCCTGTCATTATTGCTCGTCCCTGTGAGATCCAGACTTTCGTGTACCTTGCACAGATCTGAAATATAATCAGAGCGATATTGACAATTATATGCAGACACAACGCGATCTAAAGCTTCTAATTTACCGTATCTCGTCTTCGATGCCGTTAATTGCATATGTCCATGTATGATAGAAGCACCACTGCGCCACAGACAATTCCATAGAAAGAACTTGTGCAGTTCATCACCGCTCTCCTTACATACAGATTCGAACCAGCGTTCACAGGTTCGCAGGTAATCAGCTATCCTGTCTTCTGTTATAACCAGCGGATTGTGCTCATTGAAGATCACCAGACCGTGATAGGAATCGTACTTAGTGAGGTTACTCGCTGTGACGCAGTATCTCCCCCTGATTCGCCCGAAACTATCCATTGGCGTTTGTTCGTCCGGCTTACAGAATCGGCAGTGGGTTTTATCATGAGGTACCGTCTTCTGCAGGCTATCCTTTGGTCTCTCAGCGCGTAACTCGTTGAAGAGACTGTGTTCCCCCGTGAACCTGTTCTTAATAGATACTATCTGCTGACGTTTAACACGTTCAAGCGATTTGAACCGCGTTTTAACCCAGTCTTCCATCCCGGAAGGTAGTTTCAACTCACCGGTGAAAGTTTTTATCTCATAGAGACGCATAAGTAACTCATATTCTGTCTTTGATAGCGTAGCAGCTAAATCTTCGATCCCGGTTATCCGCATCAGGCATCCTCCAGTGTTAATTATAAAAAGGATCCATTTATTATTTATAATATGAAAGTGGGTGTTTGCGGTTTTCCGAAGTCAAAGAGTGCTATATTTACGAATCTGGATCTGGTAGAGGTCCAGGCTACATTTTACAAGCCTGTACGCCGCTCAACTGCGGAACGATGGCGTAGGGATGCACCCGCTGATTTCGAATTCACATTGAAAGCATGGCAGTTGATCACACACGAACCAAAGAGCCCAACATATCGTAAAGCGAAGCTGGAACTGAGTGGCGACAGGTACGGGCTATTCCGACCGACAGAGGAGGTATTTGAGGCATGGACGGTGACTGATGGGATACGAAAAGCATTGAATGCTCGCATAGTGGTCTTCCAGACCCCTGCAAGCTTCAAAGAGACCGGGTCGAACATAAGCAATATGTACGATTTCTTCCACTCGATAGATCGCAACGAGATAATAATGGTATGGGAACCGAGGGGTGACTGGACTCGAAACACGATAATGAGGATATGTGAAGAACTCGAGCTTATACATTGTGTTGATCCTTTTGCCGCACAGCCAGAGAGTGGTACCGGGTTTGGATACTTCAGGTTACATGGCTCACCGCCTGGAAAAAGGATGTACCGTTACACTTACACGGACACCGACCTGCAGTTCCTGTATGAGCACTGCAGGGGCTACTCGCAGGTATACGTGTTATTCAATAACATCACAATGTTCGATGATGCTTTGCGATTCAAAAGATTGAGTGATGCTGGTTCCTGATTCTGTTATACGTAGCCCTCCAACAACGTGCCTATTTCAGCGCGACACCCACCGCACGTCTTATCAATAGCTCGATCTCAGCAGCTCCTTCTCCCGTTGGTCCCTTCTTGTCCGGTATTTCTATGATGATCGGTGTGACCTCGCGTTTAGTCCCATTGATCTCCCTTATTCTGGCTCGAACATGCGATTCTGCAGCAAGACGTTCTGTTATGAGTATGATAGTGGCACCATCGCGTACCAGTTTGTCAAGTAACCGAACTACCTCCACGCCGTCATGCTCCACTTCGTACGTATCGCGCACACCTGCGAGTCGAAACCCAATGGCTGTTTCCCGATCACCAATTACTGCAATCATTCATTCACGCCTCACCGTGGAATAAAGTACGTGCTACATGCTCTCTTAATTCCGATGAGAGTCGCTTCATTCGATCCTCAAACGTGTTGTTCACCTCTATCTTACCGTCTGCTCTCCGTACTATCGCGCCACCAACGGTTTTTATACGCTCTTCTGAGATAGATATCTTGATACCACCGCCAATCTCATGGGCTATCGCATCCAGTACCTCACCGGTAACGAAACCGGCATCGTCGGCACTGAGCAGTACTTCCAGCTCTCCGTTGCCCGTGCCACCTGTGACACTCATAGCAGCTTCTTTGATCAAGCCCGCCAGGATATCAGAATATGTGCTGCCCCTGAATCCCGATTCTTTTATCTGTGGCAGTCGTTTCAAAGATTCGTCAAATACACGCTTTATCATCTCTTCCTCCATGTCCCAGCGTAACTTCTTCGCAGCCAGTCGTTTCGCCCGGATGATCCGCTCCTTATTTTCTGCCGCTTTATCACGTTCGGCATCAATATATCTTTCCTTCCTTGTCTCTATCTCCGCTTTCGCTCTCTCTAACCGCTCCTCCACCTGTTCGCGCGCTTCCTTCAATATCCGCGCCTGCTCCTCTTGCGCATCCTCCATTATCCGCTTTACTATCTCTGAAGCACCCACATAGCATCACCTACATCAATCCAAGAACCCGTGACAGCACGGTATCTACGGCACTCTCCAGCCGTTTCTCGGCGGCTGTACGCAGTTTCTCCAGCTCGTCCTTCGCCTCCTTGAGTATCGCCTCACCCTCCTCTTCACCCTCCTTTGCATAACTGTCCGCAATCTCCTTCGCTTTGCGCTCCATCTCTATCTTAGCCTCCTCTTCAAGCTTCTTTATCGCGTCATCCGCCTCTCGCATCATGGTTGCAGCCTGCGCTTTTGCTTCTTCGATCTTCTTACGGGCTTCCACTTCTGCCTCTCTTATCTCTTTCAGTGCTTCTACCGCCATGACTCTTAGATTTAAGTTTTTTCATTGGTTATAAAACTTTCTCATTTCTTCTCCCGTTCCTGATTATGATTTATAATTGATAAGTTACAAGGTTTAAGGAGGAGGACAGGATAGTGGAGCTGGAGGATCTACCTGGCGTTGGACCTGCAATAGCGGAAAAGTTACGTGAAGCGGGTTTGACTACTCTGGAGGCGATAGCGGTGGCGTCGCCTGCGGAACTGGTCGCTACTGCCGATATAGGGGAGTCAACGGCAGCAAAGATAATAAATGCGGCACGTGAGGCTGCCGACATAGGCGGGTTCGAGACCGGTGAGAGGATATTAGAGCGACGGGAGAATATAGGTAAGCTGACCACGTGTTCCAAATCACTGGATGGACTGCTTGGCGGTGGGCTTGAGACGTGTGCTATGACGGAGTTCTACGGTGAGTTCGGTAGCGGTAAGACGCAGATAGCGCATCAGCTCGTTGTGAATGTCCAGTTACCGCCGGAAGAAGGCGGTCTGAACGGTTCTGCCATTATGATCGATACCGAGAACACGTTCAGACCAGAGCGTATAAAGGATATGGCGGAAGGACTCGGGCTTGATTACCGAGAGGTATTGAAGAATGTACACGTCGCCCGCGCTTACAACTCGAATCATCAGATATTACTCGTGGAGAAGGCGAAAGAACTCGCGGATGAGCTCCGTGATACCGAAAAGCCGGTTCGATTATTGATAATAGACTCTGCTACAGCTCATTTCAGAAGTGAATATGTAGGCAGAGGTACGCTTTCAGACCGACAGCAGAAGATAAATAAGCATCTCCATGACGCCCTCCGGTTTGCTGACCTGAACAATGCGGTAGTGATGATAACGAACCAGGTGCAGGTGAGACCTGATGCGTTCTTTGGTGACCCCACGAGACCCATTGGCGGGCATATCGTCGGGCATACCGCAACATTCAGGATTTATCTCCGTAAATCTAAAGGTGAGAAGCGTATAGCAAGGCTGGTCGATTCACCCAACCTGCCAGAAGCGGAAGCGGTATTTACGGTCACAAAAGTCGGAATACGGGATTGAGGATTGAGATCACCTAATCCCCCTCTTCTAACTCAAGCTCCTCTTTGCAGCTCTCGCATACCATCAACCCGTCTTTCATTACGAGGTCATTAGAGAAGCATCCACATTTCTCACATATACCCTGCGTGATACCCTCACTTTCACGGCTTATTATATCCCGCTCCACGTGCATCTCGATCAGATCAGCAAGTATAGAGTTCATCTGCGACGAAACCGCGAGTATATCAACATCAGCCACAATGCCCACCAGTTTGCCATCCTCTATTATGGGCAACTTCCGTATCCGCTCCGCTGCCATCTTCTTTGCTATATCAGAAACCCGATCATTTGGCGAGCCTGTTATTACCGGTGTGGTCATCACTTCTTCCAGTTTCACCGTGCTCGGCGTGGTATCCCGGCTCACCAGTTCGTTGATTATATCGCTCTGCGTTACTATTCCAACCGGCTGACCACTTTCATTTACCACAACTATACTGTCCACATCGTACTTCCTCATAAGCTTCGCTGCATCCCTTACGTTCATATCCCCCCTACCGGTCACCACTTCGCGCACCATTATATCCCGCAGCGGTATATCTGTCTCCATTCTCTCTCACTTAATATATTACGATAAAAATAAGTAAAACATAACCGGATAATGCAAGCAGGAATGAAATACGTTATTTTGATTGGAGATGGTATGGCAGATTACCCGATAGCCGAATATGGTGGCAAAACAGCTTTACAGATTGCTTCTACACCCAATCTCGATTTCATTGCGAGTGAAGGCATCTGCGGGCGTGTGAGGACGATCCCGCCCAATATGGATGCAGGTAGCGATATCGCCACATTATCCATTCTTGGCTATGAGCCCCCGCGCTACTATACCGGAAGGGGACCTCTGGAAGCGATCGGGATGGGCATACCACTCGATGATGCGGAGATGGCATTCAGATGCAACCTCATAACGGTGTCAGGTGGTAAAATCGTGGATTACAGTGGTGGGCATATATCTGATACTGAAGCGAAAGAGCTTATAGAATCACTCAATGCGGCATTTAAGTCGTGGGGTGTGAAGTTCTATCCCGGTGTCAGCTATCGAAACATAATGGTTCTTAAGACAGAAGAGGAGGTGGAGGGCGGTGCACCACCACATGACATCATTGGTGAGGATATCGAAGCGAACCTGCCGGAGAACAGATTATTGCGCGATATAGTGCTCAGATCGCGACAGATACTCGAGCATCACACAGTAAATGAGCAAAGAGCAGCCCGGGATAAGCACCGGGCGAATATGGTGTGGCTCTGGAGTGGTGGTCGGAAACCGGTAATGCCCGTGTTCAAGGATATGTACGGTGTGACAGGGGCAATGATATCGGGCGTATATCTGGTCAAAGGTGTGGCAAGAAGTGTGGGTCTGGACGTGATAGACGTGCCCGGCGCCACCGGCTACATAGACACGAACTACGCGGGCAAGGCAGAATATGCATTACAGGGTCTGAAGCAGAGAGATTTTATGCTTGTGCATGTGGAAGCACCGGATGAAGCCGCACACAGTGGCGATATCGAGCAGAAGGTAAAAGCGATAGAAAATTTCGATCGGTTCGTGGTGGGCAAGATACTCAGTGGTCTGGAGTCGGAATACTCAGATTTCCGGGTATTGGCATTGCCTGACCATTACACGCCCACAGCCCTGAAGGTACATACTAAAGAACCAGTCCCGTTTGCCATCTACGACTCACGATCACGTAGCCACAGTGATGCCACCTTTGACGAGGTATCGGCGAGTAAGAGCCCGTTGCGACTCGATGCGTACCGTCAGGATCTGATGCGGCGTCTATTCCAGTGATTTTGCAAATACGCGTAGTTCCCGCCGTAACGTCTTAAGCCCGTACTTAAATTCTTTAAGTTCATGCTTAAAAGTACCCGGCAGCTCGGGAACAACAGGCGGCTCTGGCTCCTTCAATTTCAGCGCTTCTGTCTGGCAAACCCGGTCACAGGCACCGCAGAGAGTACAGCAACCGTAATCGATGGATGATTTCCGGTCCACCACCGTTATCGCTCCTTCGGGACATGCCTCTACGCATTTACTGCACCCGACGCATCTCGTAAGATCTACGATAGGGATCCACATCTCTCAGCCTACATTTTTTACACTTATCACAGCTTATTAGTCATCCATACATCAACCATACCGAAACTTTAATTAAATATGTGTAAAATAATAAAACGATACTCCTGCTTGTCGGGATAGCCAAGTGGTCTAAGGCGGTGGGTTGCTAACCCACTTCCCCTTACGGGGAGCGAGGGTTCGAATCCCTCTCCCGGCGCTATGCTGGTGCTGAACCCCATTACTGCTGTTTATGAGCTGATACTGAAACGAGCAATCCTGAAATCACCTATTACGCTCAATCATATCCTTCTTGTACTGAATGAGAGTGATCTCCTCCCGGACGACAGCATAGTGGGAGATAGCACCAGCACAGCCACGAAAGGGCTGGTTCGATTGAAACATTTCATCAGGTGGTGTGATGAACTAAGTATAAACGTTATAAGCATTTACATAGCAGTAATACAGGGTGATGTGGGTAATAAACTGCTGGATGCGGCACATGAACATCTCAGGAAGGCGATAATCAGCATATTAAGCAGGGAGAACGCTTATGTTGCTATATACACAGGCTCCTCTGCATCGACCATCTGTGGAGAGGGTGGTGTGAGGAGGATAAATGTATCGATAGGTATGGGTGGACGCAGTGAACTGACGAAAGCAATAAGAGCGATAGCGAAACGGGTGGAACGTGGAGAGGTAGAACCCGAGGACATCGATGAGAAGATGATAGAATCTCACCTCATATTCAAATCGGAGCCGGATCTGGTCATAAAGTCTGGTACGACGAGTTTAACCGATTTCCTGATTTGGCAGTCGGTATACAGTGAGTTCTATTTCACGGATGTGAACTGGCAGAATTTTCGTAAGATAGATCTGCTCCGGGCGGTTCGCGATTTCAAGTGGCGAGAACGCCGTTTTGGTAGATGAACGTGCCTTTATGAGGTTTTAAATTGTGGACATGTACAACACGTTAACGATATTGAGAAGAATAAGGACACTATGGGCTACGTAGAGTCGGATATATGGGGATCAAGGCACATTGGAGAGTTGTATAGCATTTATGGTGCTATTCGACCCGTAATATTAGCCAGATTGGCGGAGTTCAAGAGACTGGGCGAACGTGGCAGTGAGTATGACATATTCAAAGAGCTCGTATTCTGCCTGCTCACACCGCAATCGCGAGCCGAAAACTGCTGGTCCGCGGTAGAGTTTCTCGCGGGCAATAACTTGCTATTAGCTGGTGATGCTGCTACAATTGCGACTGCCCTGAGGGGTGTACGGTTCAGATACAATAAGGCGCGGTACATAGTAGAAGCGAGGGAGAGGTTCATGATTGATGGCGAGCTAAAGCTCAGGAGGTTTTTGACGGACGTTGCGGATCCACAAGGTGTACGGGACTGGCTGGTCAGGACTGTGAAAGGGCTGGGCTATAAAGAGGCGAGCCATCTGCTCAGAAATATCGGGTTGGGCACGAATATGGCGATTCTGGATCGGCATATACTGAAGAATTTGAGGATACTGGGTGTAATAGACGAGATACCGGCGAGTATGACCCGTAAGAGGTATCTGGCATTTGAGAGGAGGATGATGCGTTTTGCATGCAATGTATCGATACCGTTATCGCATCTGGATTTCGTGTTGTGGTATAAAGAGACCGGCAGGGTGTTTAAATAATTGATAACCGTATAGCTATCCAATATCATCAGGATATTAGAATGGGACGTGTGTTTATTTAACCCTGACTCTGTCCTTCTTCCTGTGCTGGTTCCTCTTAGGCATGATTATTTTAAGAACTCCTCTAATGACTTCACCTTTGACACTCCTTCTTTAACCTTGGTAATCATCTTAAATGAATCATCATCAACATAACGCTTACTTCTGACGTAACTTCCAACTTCACCATCACCTATTGCCCTTTTCAGTCTTTCGGTTTCCATACCTATCTGTTCATAATTGAACGTTGTCTGAGCTTTCCTTCTTCTGTACAAGGAATTGTCTAAAAGATATTCGGGCTTGACCCTGCTATCTACTGGACAAATCGCTCTGACTTCTCTTGCTTCCTGGATTTTATGATACCCATAGGCATCTTTGCAAAAGTATGGGTATGAGCTTTTAATTCCTGATTATATCGTAAGGACTGGAATGAAAACCGATCTTGATATGCTCTATAGAGTAATAGAAAGAGGCGAAATGAGGACATTGTCGCAAATTCGAGGCGAAGATATTGAAGAACTTAGATTTAGATTTTCTTCCCTTAATCGGGGCGAGTTAGAAGTAATCTGGTGGGGAAGACATTTCAAAAGTGGAGGTGAAAAGTATCTATGTGCTCTGGATGATGGAAAAGCTCGCAGGGCAGCAAAAAAGTTGGGAATTGAAATAATCGGAACTTTAGGGATAATCGAAGTTTTGAATGAACTTGGAATAATAAAGAAAGAAGAAAGAATCGAGTTATGTGTAGAATTAAGAAACAAAGAGTTCCGAATGCCTAAGGACTACAAATGTTGAGATTGATATTCAAGCGGTATGGGTGTATCGCATAGTTGCGTATCAGGTAATGGCAATGGAAGGAAGAGTGAAATTGTCACAGGTGGAAATCGCACATTATATGCGTGTGACGGAGGCGATTGAACTGACGAGGAAAGCGCAGGGAAGGAGGTAGAGGTGATATAGATCGGGATTTAGAGACATGAGAGAACCAGAAAAGGGGCCCTAACTAAGAATGAATTCCTAAGCAGCCATTTTTTGCGCCTGGGGGCTCTCGCTTTTTGTATCCTCAACTCTTCATCTTAGGGGGATATAATATAATAAAACCCATGATAAAACTACAAAGGACGGTAACGTATACAACATGATAATCCCATATAAAAGGTTGTTGATTTGAATGGATAATAGAAACTGGTATCAACTCACAGTGGAAGAGGTTTTTGAAGCCTTAAAATCCAGCACTGCGGGACTCAGCACCAGCGAGTCAAAATCACGGCTTGCGAGATACGGCTATAACGAGCTGAAGTTCAGGCGACGAAGCACGCTCATCCGGTTCCTCATGCAGTTCCACAACGCCTTAATCTATATCCTGCTCGCTGCCGCATTCGTTACCGCAATTCTTGATATGTGGATGGATACCATAGCTATCATGGCGGTGGTCTTTGCCAATACGATAATAGGCTTCATTCAGGAAGGCAAAGCAGAAGCTTCGATAGAGGCGCTGGATAAGATGATGACTCCGGAGTGCACCGTGCTCCGGGACGGTAAGAAACAGATCATACCGGCACGTGAACTGGTTCCCGGCGATGTGGTCCTGCTGGAAGAGGGAGACAAAGTGCCTGCGGACTTACGGCTGTTCTACGCAAAGAACATGAGTGCCGATGAAGCCACTCTCACCGGGGAATCGATACCTGTGAACAAGGGCATTGAACCCATCACGAAAACGGACCTATCTCTCGCAGACCAGCGCTGCATGGCTTTCAGTGGCACTTTCATCACACGCGGTTCCGGGCAGGGCATCGTTGTGGCGACCGGTGAGCATACTGAGATGGGACGAATCGCAGAACTCATGAAATCAGCACCTAAAATCACCACTCCTCTGATGCGTAAGCTTGCGGACTTCACACGGTTTCTGGTCATCGCCATCATCGCAATTGCAGCTCTTAATTTCATACTGGGGCTGTTATTTGGTTTCCCGCTCAGGTATTCGTTCCTTGCGTCGGTGGCGTTAGCGGTTGCGGCGATACCGGAGGGTCTGCCTGCTATTGTGACCATAACCTTAGCCTTTGGTGTGACCGCAATGGCACGTCGAAATGCGCTTATAAAACGACTGCCCGCAGCAGAAACGCTTGGTTGCACTACCGTTATATGCACAGATAAAACCGGCACACTCACAAAGAACCAGATGACCGTGTCCCGGATATACTGCGGAGGGAAAGTCTATGAGGTGACCGGTGCGGGATATGCCCCCTATGGTGAATTCATACTTGAGGATATAGCAATCAATCCGGCAGAAGCGGGAGAAGAGCTGATTGAACCCCTGAAAGCCGGTTATTTCTGTAATCATGCGTTCCTTATCGAGGCTGAGGACGTGTATAGCATTGCAGGCGACCCTACAGAAGGTGCTATGGTGGTCGCTGCACGCAAAGCAGGTATTAACGCACGTCTCCCACTACTCGATGAGATACCTTTTGTGGCTGAACAGCAGTATATGGCAACCCTGCACGAAGGTACTGATGCAGAAGAAAATGTAATCTACGTGAAAGGTTCTCCTGAAAAGGTCCTGGAGATGTGCCAGAACCAGCTGGTCAATGGAAGTACGGCACCTCTACGCAGAGAAGAGATACTGACAGAGGCGGATGCGATGGCAGGCGAAGCTTTGAGAGTCCTTGGTATGGCGTATAAACGCGTACCGAAGACAAAAAAGAGACTCAAATCAGACGATTTGAATGGGTTTACCTTTCTCGGTCTCCAGGGCATGATAGACCCGTCCAGAGAAGAAGCAATAGATGCGGTTCAGAAATGCAAACGGGCAGGTATTAAGGTTGTGATGGTCACTGGCGACCACGCAAAGACGGCAAAAGCTATCGCACGACGGTTAGGAATTAGCAATGCTGAAGACCGGGTGATTACCGGCGGGGAGCTCTCACGAATGAGCGATGATGAGCTGTACGAGGTTGTAGATACCGTCCCGGTATACGCCCGGGCTGCTCCAGAACATAAGTTCAGAATAGTCACGCAGTTACGGCGAAGAGGGCATATTATCGCCGTTACGGGCGATGGTGTGAACGATGCACCAGCGTTAAAGGCTGCGGATATCGGGATCGCAATGGGAATAACGGGAACCGAGGTGAGCAAGGAGGCTGCGGATATGATTCTAACAGATGATAACTTCGCCAGTATCGTGTCCGCGGTGGAGGAGGGCAGACATGTCTTCGATACCATCAAGAAGGTCATCCTTTACACGCTGCCCACTAATGGTGGACAGACCCTGCTGGTACTGGGTGCGGTACTGCTTGCACACTTTATGCACCTGTTCAATCCACTTTTTGGCGGGCGTCTACCTGTTGAGCCTGTACAAATCCTGTGGATAAATTTGATTGATGCCGTTGCTCTCGCACTGACGCTCATACGTGAGCCGAAGGAGAAGGGGTTACTTGATAGACCGCCTCGCAACCCTGATGAACGTATAACAGACAGCCCGTTTTTTAAGAAGGTCGGACTGGTATCGGTAGTAATGGCAGTTGCAGGCTTCACGGTATATTACTACTCCGGTGAGCCTGCCTTAGCCGGTTCCGTGGCGGACCCCGAATTACGACTGACGCAGGCGCAAACGGCTGCGTTCACCACTGTTATGCTCGTCCATATCTGCTATCTCTTCACTGCAAGGTCAATAACAGAGTCTGCATTTACGTTCAGCCCGTTCTCTAATAGATGGGTGCTCATCGGTGTCGCCGTAACGCTCGCGCTGCAGCTTACGGTGATATACGTCCTCCCATCAGGTGTTAACCCGTTGAGAACCGCACCTATACCTGTGGACTGGTGGATAACCATGGTCATGGTCTCACTCCCGATATTCTTCATAATCGAGCTGGAGAAGTTCCTGACGAAGCGCTGGAAACGGTAACGCTTAAGGCAGACATAAAAAAACAGCAGTATCATTCTCCCCCTAATTCGCTAAGATGTGCCCGAATTACATTCAGGCACTTTTCGCCGTATCGCATCATCTCACCATTCGTTATGCCTCTAATGAGTAACAGTTCTTCCATTGTTTGAGGCTTCCTGGCTGCTATCTCTTTCAATGTGGAATTATGGCAGACTTCGAAAGGTTCGATTCGCTCCGCTATCGCTATTTCCCTCCTTAACCTACTTAATTTCGCAAATAACTCGTTATCATAATTTTCGGTAGTAGCAGTAGCAGTAGCGGTGGCATCATGAAGTCCGGTTTTTAGCACTCCGGGTGTGGTTATCTCCACTTCCTCCCGTTTCAATATGAACCTCACCCTCTTCCGCTCTATCAGCTCCTTTATCTCCTTCTCCGCACGTGTTAAGCCCGATGTGCCCGTTTTCACTTCTATAAAATCGATATACTCATCGCTAATCCCGATAAAATCAACGGGCTCTCCCAAAGGTATAATCCTCTTGTAATCGGCTAATATCCTTATAAGCGTTGTGAACTCCCCGACTCTGCCCTTTCTAACATTTATACCTGATTGTATGCTCTTGAGTACCTTATTCGGTAATTTGTCACCCATCTCCGCTATATTCCTGTCAAATTCCTTCAAATCCCGCAATGCACGTTCCAGCACCTCTTTTACGGGTTCTTTAACATCTTCAGGTAGCTCCTTGCGTATCCTCTCAAACAATTCCGCAACTGACTTCAGTGTGGTTGAAACGCCACCCACACGTTCTGATACCTCACTCACCGCTTCACGAACCGCTCTGGAGACATCTTCTCGTAGCCTCGTCGAGATGTCTTCGCTTAACTTTGTCGTATCTACCGCTACAGTCTCTCTTCTCCTCAGTGAAATGCCCAGGATGACCAGTACAAGCAGAATCGTCACGAGCAAGCCTATAATAACGTACTCAAGCATCTTTCCACTCCTTCATTAGATTAACCATTAATATTTATAGGTGGTTGGTATCTCTCACACGAGATAATAGCTTAGCCGTGCGCCACATTGTCGTGCTCTGACAGGTTTCTACTCTGCTGTAGATCGTTTTTTTCGGGCTGAACCGGTTTTTTGGCTAATCACAATTTATATATGGCCCGATAGCCAACTATGATTTGAGGTACATGCAAAAATGGGTAAATATAGCGATGGGCTGGCATTCAAGTTGATAGCTTTATTTGCGATCTGTATAGCCATCGGGGGCATACTGTACATCAATACAAACGCGAATGCGATAGACAGCAGGGGCAATTCTTCAATAACTGTGACAGGAACCGGGCTATTAAAAGCGGATCCGGATAAAGCCCGGATATGCCTGGGTGTAGAGACGCAATCGGACAATGTAACTGCAGCTTTAGAGGAGAACTCATTAAAAATGCGATCCGTAATCAAAGCGATAAAAGATATCGGGATATCGGGAGAGGATATAGAAACAACATACTTTGGTGTATATCCGATCAGGGATTACGAAAAGCGCAATAACGAAATCGTGGGCTACCGTGTGAGCAGCGAGGTTCAGGTCGAAGTTCGCGATCTTGAAAAGACAGGCAGAGTTATAGAAGAGGCGATGCGTGCAGGTGCCAACAAAGTGCGGAGTATTGAATTTGGACTGACGGACGCGAAAAGGGACAAGTTGCGTAACGAAGCGATAGAAAAGGCATGTAAAAATGCAAGAGCTAAAGCTGATGCGATAGCACGTGGTCTGGGACTGAGGATCGTCAGGATAAGAACCGCGAAGGAAAGCGGCGTGTATGTGAGACCATATAGATCCAGTGATTTAGATTATGTGGTTGCAACTGCAACTCCTGAAGCAGTACCACCACCAATCGAGCCGAAATCGGTGGATGTTAGTGCTACAATCGAGGTGGCTTATGAGTGTATATAGCTAACGGATCGTGCTCCATTTTCGGGCATACGCTGGCGCCCGTTTAAATATAACAAGTTTTTTATATTTACTGGTCCAAATTTAGGATAAATAAGAAATGACGACGGTATACGACGTACCAGCGGATGAGCTGGTGAAGAGAGTGGCGGATAGATTGAAGAAGAACAAGCATATTCGCCTCCCCAAATGGGCTATGGAAGTGAAGACCGGGGCACATAAAGAATTACCTCCTCAAGATAATGAATGGTGGTACGTACGTGCTGCATCCATGCTGAGGCAGATCTATATGCACGGACCGGTGGGTGTGGCACGGCTACGTACGTATTATGGTGGCAGGGTGAGAAGAGGTACGAGACGGGAACGATTTAGAGAAGCTTCTGGTAAGGTTATAAGGACGATATTGTCGCAGTTAGAAGAAGCTGGCTATGTTATTAAACCAGAGAAGATCAAGAAGGGACGGATGATATCACCAAAAGGGCAGTCTTTCCTCGATGATATCGCACATGATATAAAGCTTGAAATGCTTAAAGGAGGTGACCGCAGTGGCAAGTGACGAGGAACTGGAGGAGATAAGGCGTAAGAAGTACGAACAGTTGATGCAGGCGCAGGCGGGAGCTGCCGCGGAAGAAGAGAAGCAGCAGCAGATAGAGGAGGCAAAACGGAATATTATACGGCAGATACTCACGTCAGAAGCGCGAGAACGGTTGAATACGATAAGAATGGCAAAACCAGAATTCGCAGAACTGCTGGAGAACCAGCTGATTGCCCTCGCACAGAGTGGTCGGATCAAACAAATGATAAACGATGCCCAGCTCAAGGAGATTCTACGGCAGATAATGCCAAAGAAGCGTGATATATCCATAAGACGGATATAATGAACTTCTTTTGACTTATTCTATTTGATTCTATGACGCTGCTGCACAAACGATGAAACGGGAAGAGGTCCTGATAGAAGCGCTGCCATATATTCGTAAGTTCTATGGCTCTAAAATCGTAATTAAGGTCGGTGGACACGCTCTGGTAGAGGAAAGTATCATGGATAACATCATGCGTGACACCGTTCTACTACGATATATCGGGATAAATCCTGTGGTTGTGCATGGTGGTGGTCCTGAAATAACAAGACTCATGGAACGGCTGGGTAAGAAACCAAAGTTTATTGGTGGGCTCCGTATCACGGATGATGAAACGTTGGAGATAGCGCGGATGGTACTCGTCGGCAGTGTCAACGAACGCATAGTATCGCTGATTGGCAAGCATGGTGGAAAGGGTATCGGGCTATCGGGCAATGATGGCCGGCTACTGGTAGCGAAGAAGAAGGATAAGCAGCACATGGCTGGTGAGGAGATAGACCTTGGATGGGTCGGTGAGATAGAAGAGATCAATGCAGAGCTGATAAATATTACGGCAGAGCACAATTATATACCCGTTATATCGCCGATTGCGGTAGACAGGGCAGGTAATAGCTTGAATGTGAATGCCGATTCGGTCGCTGCGGAGATAGCGTGTGCGATAAAAGCAAAGAAGCTAATATTGCTCACCGATGTTGTAGGGCTGCTACGTAACCCCGCGAATCCCGCTTCGCTTATATCTCAGGCGACACCCACGCTGGTACAGGAACTCATATCGACCGGTGTCATAGCTGGTGGTATGCTACCAAAAGCAGAAGCATGCCTGAAAGCTGCAAATCAAGGTGTCACCGCGCACATAATCGATGGTAGAGTACCACACACACTGCTGCTTGAGTTACTCACTGATAGTGGCATAGGTACCATGATAACCCCGGATGAAGTTTGAGTTAGCAGCCAGCCCGGGTCTTAGGTACGTAAAGTTTAACTGGTCGTACGTAAAGCCTCATAGAAACCATATGCAACACACACGGTGAAGAGCAGCTCGGTAACAGAAACCTGTCCGAGTGTACCGAACATACCTGCAAGTACGTACAGTAAACCCATAGTAACGCTGACCTGTACCATCACGAGTTTCGAAACATCTCTATCTGTACTTCTCTTCATCGCTTTTAATACTACCCGCGATCGCGGCAATCGTACATATCTTAGCATTGCCTTTATATCCCTCGATTCTGGTCCCGGTGTTAGTTTTAACCATAAAAACACGGAAAGCATCATTCCCGCAACCAGTATTGGAAAGGTAATGGCGATTCTCGGTGCTAAATGCCAGTCCCAGGGTCCATAAATCGGACTGAAATAGTACATCAAGCCGGATACGGCATTACCCCATTTGTCATGTGTCCCGGGTACGGTGATCCCTCGCAGCCATAAAAACCATCCAAAACTACGGATGACTGATAAAATCAACCAGCTGAGATTGAGAAATGCCAGTGGAACTACAAATGCGTATGAGAAATAAAGCAGTGGTAATCGCACTGTTGTCCGATGTGCATACTTACCAGGTATCTTAAGCTCTACACGTGTGGTCAGTAGATAAACTAATATGAGGAATATAGCGATTGTAGAGAGGAGCGCGATTAAGTTATGCTGGAACAGGAGGGTCATGTCGTATCCATGCGTTTGAGAAGCCTGCGGGAACAGAGCAGCCCGGCGCGGTATGACTCCTGCGAGAAGATCATTCTGGTCCGGAAACCATCTAACGAGCCCGGTGATTAACCGCAGAGATACATCGGCAAGGATGAATAACGATATGCCCGAGCCTATACCCCAGCGTGAAACCACTTCTTCAAGGTAGTATATCAGCACACCACCGAGGAATATCTGGATGAACAATATAATCGTGAGAATTCTGAGCGATACGCCGAGTTGGGTGGCAAACCATGGATCGGGCTCATAGAAACCATGTAAATATACCATACTCATGAGGATAGAGAATACTACCACGAGCAGTTTCTGGATGTTCAGATACAGCGCTTGATCTCTGGTATTGCTCAGATCAAGCTTCAGTAGCTTTGGTCCAGCCAATATCTGAGAGATGACTGCAGCGTATATGATCGGCTGGAGTCCAAGCGCGGTCAATGAGAACCGGTGTCCCGCGAATAGCGCTCGCCACCGAACAAAAAGGTCTATTGAGGCAGGTGACAGCCCAAAAAGAGGTATATTACTCAGGATAAAGTATAACAGAAGAGGAATAGCGGTGAACATAAGCCTCACGGCAAATGGGACTCGACCCTGAGGCTGTGAGACCATGGGTATCCAGCGTAAAACCACACCTCTGTCCCGTGCAAATGTACACATACCCGTATAAAATGTACACATACCCGTATTAAGAACTATTCCTCACCGAAGAATCTTCTTAACGCCGGATACATCTCCATCATCTGTTCTGATGCCACCTCCTCATAAAGGTTGTATGCAATACTAACAGCGAGCAGTAAGCCCGTACCAGAAGCCTGTCCGAGTGTACCGAACATATTCGCAAGTACACATAACGTACCAAGAAGTGCACCACCCATTATCGCGATACGCGGTATGTAGCCCTCCATCAATCGCTCTATCGTTGCGGGATTGCGGCGATGTCCCGGTATCTGCAGTCCGGAGCGGTATATCTGGCCCGCAACGTCACGGGCGCCCATACCGGTTGTCTCTATCCAGAAGAGCGCAAATATCGCGCCCCCAACTACCATAAATACCAGATCTATACCGAGCCGTATAGCTACCTGCCAGCCCGCATGTGGCGTCGCCATAAGACTGGGTAGCCAGTCCCAGGGTCCATAAATCGGACTGAGATAGTACATCAATCCAGATACAGCGCTACCCCATTTATCATATGTCCCTAATACAGTGATCCCGTGCAGCCACAAAGCCCGACCGAAACCCTGTATACTCATCTGTAGTGCTCTAACAAGTATCATTGGCAGTACACTCGCGTATAATAGCTTGATCGGGAACCTGCCCCGGGCACCTCGTGCCAGCGAATGTGCCAGCGGGATCTCCAGACGCGTACTCTCCAGATACACAACGATGAAGAATACGGCAATAGTGGAGAAGAGAGCGATTAAATTATGCTGGAACAGGAAAGTTATACCCCCTTCCAGGATCTCATAAGCTTCTACATGAAGCGGTGAACCCGGCCAGAGCAGTACAAACCAGCGTGGTATAACTCCTACCGGGAGACCGCTCTGATCCGGAACCCAATTAATGAGCCCGGTGATTACCTGCTGAGACACACCTGCAATGATGAATAGCGAAACGCCAGAGCCTATTCCCCATTTCGATACTACCTCATCCATGAAATATATGAGCATACCACCGAGAAATACCTGGATGAACAGTATAATAGAGACGATCTTGAGCGAAACGCCGAGTTGCGCGGCTATACCGGGATCAGGCTTATAAAAACCCAATACATAGACCAGACTCATGAAGATAGAGAATACCACCACGAGCAGTTTCTGGATGTTCTGATAGAACTTCTGATCCTCGGAATTGGTCAGATCCAGCGACAATATCCCGGCGCCCACGAGTAGTTGTAGGATAATAGAAGCATCAACGATGGGCATGATACCGAGTGCGGTGAGTGAGAAACGATTACCCGCAAATATCGCTCGCCATCTGCCGAAAAGGTCAAGCGAATCGGGTGACAGTCCAAAAAGAGGCACGTTACCCAGCGCGAAATAGAGTATCAGTATAGCAAGAGTCCATATCAACTTGGTCTTGAAATGAACGTGCCAGCTCGGACGTTCAACCATCGGGAATCTGTCCATCAGAGGTGTCAGAACTTCTCGTAGACTCATTGCTTGTATCTACCTCAGCTAACTACTTCTACACTACCACCTGCTTGCTCTATCTTACCCTTTGCTATGCTCGATATCGCTTTTGCCTTAACTATCAACTTCTTTGTTACTTCTCCCTTGCCCAGTATCTTCGATATGCCGAGTTGGGTTGTATCGAGTATAAAAGCGTCATCACGCGCTTCCGCTTTGCCCGTCTTCAGCAATTCGTCCAAACGCTCTTCCAGTTCCCCTACGTTCAGTACCAGCTCATCACGCCTGATTGCAATATAAGGACGACCTCGCTTACCTTTCCTTATACCCTGCTTCAGAGATCGGACGAAATGATGTTCATAAGCGCCAGCATTACCGGAACCGCCTTTGCTGCCCTTACCACGGCGTTTCTTATGCGATCCCCCGCCACATGTCCTGGTTCCCCGTATCTTCTTTATCCTACGCTTCATCTCTTATCCCTGTCCTACTCCACAAAAACATGCTCCAATTATATATACTTTACTTTTTATATCTCATCAATAGTCTCAATTGGAGTTGGAGATGATGACGGAAGTAGAAATAAAAGTGGAGAATGTGGTGGCGAATGCAAGGATCGCTGATGAATTAGATCTGAGATATATCGAATCAAAGTTAGAAGACGCGGTATTCACGAAGAAGAAGTTTCCGGGGCTGGTGTACAGGACCCATAACCCTAAAGCGGCTTTTCTCATCTTTCGTTCGGGCAAGGTAGTATGTACAGGCTCGAAGACCGAAGAAGGTGTGCGTAAGGTAATGGACATACTTGCTGCTGACCTCAGACGTATAGGGATAGATGTAGCAGAACATCCGGAGTTCAAGGTGCAGAATATCGTCGCTTCCGCCAATATCGGGAAAGAGCTCAACCTTGGCGCGATCGTTGTGGGTCTGGAGCTTGAGGGTATGGAATACGAGCCAGAAGTGTTTCCAGGGCTTGTTTATCGTATTGATGATCCTAAAAGTGCCATATTGATATTCAGCTCGGGGCGGCTGGTGATAACCGGTGGCAAGACGGTTGAGGATTGTAAAAGAGCGGTGAACGTTTTGATGGCGAAGTTGAAGGAGTTGAAGCTGATCTGATCAAAAGGTATGTTTGAGCCCAAGATAGTGGCTTTCTGCTGTAACTGGTGCTCTTATGCGGCGGCAGACCTCGCGGGTGTATCGCGTTTCCAGTACCCACCGAACGTGCGTATAATACGCGTGATGTGTTCGGGGCGGGTAGAACCTGAGTTCATATTTGATGCATTCAAACACGGAGCCGATGGTGTCATTGTCACGGGCTGTTATCCCGGAGAATGTCATTACATATCAGGCAATCAGAAAGTCGAACAGCGAGTGGCGAAGGTGAAGAAGGCGATGGAGTATCTGGGACTCGAACCCGAGCGGCTGCGGCTGGAATGGATGTCAGCAGCAGAGAGCGAGCGGTTCGCTTCGGTTATGCGCGACTTCACAGAGGCGATAAGGGCGCTGGGGCCTCTAAAATACAGGGTATGTGATAGAGATGGCAGATAAGAAGGATGCAGTGGCGGTAATAGGTGGTGGTATTGCGGGTATACAGGCGGCAAACGATCTCGGTGAGATGGGTTTCCACGTGTACCTGCTGGAGAAGGAGCCATCGATTGGCGGGCGAGTGGCACGACTCAATCGTATATTTCCCACCGGTGAGAGCGCCATATCGATACTGGAGCCGAAGATACAGGCGCTTGTGGATAATGATAACATCGAACTACTGACATGTGCCGAAGTAGCGGAATTAAAAGGTACCGCGGGTGATTTTGAACTCACGGTTGAGTGTAAACCGCGCTATGTCGATGAGGCTAAGTGTGTGGGCTGTCTACGTTGTATGGAGGTTTGCCCGGTTGAGTCGCCGGATCGTTTCAATGAAGGGCTGGGCACAAGGAAAGCTATCTTTATGTATCCACATGCTGTCCCGTCCTGTGCGACCATTGATATGGATGACTGCATACGAAGCGACGGCTGTGATGCGTGTGTACGCGCATGCGAATACGATGCGATAGACTTCACACAGGAGAAACGGATCCGTAAGTTGAAAGTGGGGACGATAATCGTAGCACCGGGTGCGGTAGCGTATGATCCCGGGTATGAGAACGATTATGGGTATGGGCTGTATGATAATGTGATAACGACAATGGAATTTGAACGACTTACGGACCCCGAAGGACCAACCGGCGGTGATCTGATCAGACCTTCGGACTGTGAGACGCCCATGCGTGTGGGCTTTATCAATTGCGTCGGCTCACGCGATATGAACAGGAACGTGTATTGTTCGGGAGGTGTGTGCTGCATGGAGAACATAAAGAACGCGATACTGCTTAAAGAGGCTCACCCGGAGGTCATATGCTATATCTTCTATATCGATATAAGAGCACCCTTCAGGAGCTATGAAGAGCTTTATACACGTGCACGTGAGCTTGGTATTCGCTTTATTCGCGGTAGACCGGCAGAAGTAACGGAAATGGATAACGGTAACCTGATAGTCAGAGCGGAAGACACGTTGAAGGGCATGGTACGTAATGTTGAGGTAGAACTCGTCGTGCTCGGCATCGGCAATGTGCCCGGTGAGGACATACCGAAACTATCAAATATGCTGCAGATACCGCTTGCAGAAGACGGTATGTTCAGGGAGTTACATTCCCGAGCAGCACCCGTGGATAGCGAGCGCGAGGGTATATTCATCGCAGGTGCGGCTGCGGGTCCAAAGGATATCGCTATTGCTGTTGCACAGGGCAGTAGTGCAGCTGCGAGAGCCGCTTCCACGTTGCTCCACTCTCACAGTTAGTAGAAACGATAGAATCCGGGAAGGAGCGTGTAAAGAGCGGTGATTATACCGGCTGTCTCGACCCTGTACGGCGTATCAGGTTCTGAAATGCACGTTTTACCTGCTTAGCGGTTTCTTCTACCGTGCCTTCGTTGTTTATCACAATATCTGCGAATTTTAATTTCTCATTCAGCGGTATCTGAAGCGCGATGAGTTCCTTCGCCTCCTGCTCGTCTATACCCTCTCGTTCCATCACTCGCTTCAGCTGTTCCTTCTCGTTCACATAGACCAGTATCACGACATCGAATTTATCCACAAAACCCGCCTCTATCAAAAGCGGCACATCGACAACGATGAGCGCATTCGGTTCTATCTTCCTGATTGCTTCGATCCTTGCCCGGCACATCGCCATGACCTCGGGATGAATTACCGCTTCCAGATACCTGCGCCTGGCAGAATCGGCAACGACGATCTCACGCAGGCGCTTACGGTCAATCTCCAGATCTCGCTTCAGTATCTCCTTGCCGAAATGCTCAACCAGTTGCCACCACGCCTTTGTGCATGGTCTCACGGCTTCACGACTCAGCACATCGCAATCGATACCGAACGCTCCGAGTTCCAGGAATAACCTGTAAACCAGGCTCTTACCACTGCCTATACCTCCTGTTATGGCAGCAACAACGGTCAACTCATTTCACCACCCGGATCGCTACAAACGCACCTTCACCGTATCCCGGTTTCCAATCCTCCGCTTCTGCCAGGTCTGTATCAAATACCGTCTGTACAAATTCGAATTCGTGCTCATTAAAGCCGGCAAACTTCAATAAATCGGTTACCTCATCCGTACTGTAAAATCTCGCGATACGATAAAACGGGCTATCATATTTTTTACGCTCATATATCCTGCCAAGAGGGCTATCGCGATCTATAAACGCAAGTATGAACCAGCCCCGGGGCTTCAACACCCTGAAAACCTCCCGAAACGCCAGTGATACGTCATCGAGAAAGCACATGGTGGTGACCATAAGTACGAATTTGAAACAGGATTTTGTGAATGGTAATGCCTCGGCTATACCTCTTATGACCGCGATACCGCGTGCTTTTGACCGTGCCGCCATCGTTGGTGAAGGCTCAATACCCAGAGGGATGCCCAATGGTGATGCGAAACGTCCGGTACCCACTCCTACCTCGATGCTCTCTTCACTCACGATCGATGCCATATCCGAAGGCAACAGAGCTCTTAGCGCACGCACTTCCGATTCGTATACCGCTCTGTGCTCTTCGAACCATTCATCATATTCCGCGGCATATCTCTCAAAAGGCAGGATTCTCGGCATCGTTATTCACTCTACCACGGTGCCCGCGCCGATGAGATGCCATCTCGCGCCTATTTTGCGCGCGATAGCCACACGTGCTCCCGTATCCGCGCATACGGGGCGGATCAGATTAGCTTTTAGCGAATTCTTCGTCAGCTTCTTCACTTCACCCATTGTGATTGCCGTACCCACACTCAGCATAAGACTCTCACCCACCTTTATCGCGGCGGTCTCCATCTCCTTAGCTACGCCAACTACACGCTCTAACAGGCGGAATTGAACCGTGAGCTCATAGCGAGTGGGTGGTAAAGAGCCCTGTAAACCCACACACTGCCCAACAAGCGAATCCTCTATTGTCATGCTCGGATCTAATTTCGTGCCAACACCTATCAACCCACCCGGTGTCACCTCCTCTACGGGCACGCCACCAGCCATTATGGATGTTATCTCGGTCTCAATCGGTACCCATTTCGGCTTACCACTGCCCGTAGTCACCATCCGGCCGGGGCGTATCTCAAGCCTGTCACCCACCCGCAACTTACCCCTGAGCAGGGAACCACCGATCACGCCTCCTTTAAGGTTCTCTATCGGTGTGCCGGGCTTATTCACATCAAAAGAGCGAGCAATATACATGAGCGGGGCTACATCTTCGGGACGGTCTGGCGTTGGTATTGTCTCCTCTATTTTCTGGATGAGAACATCTATGTTCACCGATTGCTGCGCAGAAATGGGCACAATCGGTGCGTCCTCTGCGATTGTGCCTTTGATAAACTCCTTTATCTGTAAATAGTGTTTAAATGCATCCTCGCGCGTGACGAGATCGACCTTGTTCTGTGCAATTACCAGATTCTTTATGCCCACGATGCTGAGCGCCATCAGATGCTCCTTTGTCTGTGGCTGAGGACACGGTTCAGACGCGGCAATGAGCAGAACGGCACCATCCATAATCGCAGCACCACTCAACATAGTTGCCATCAGTGCTTCATGCCCCGGCGAATCCACAAATGAGACCGTTCGTAGCTCCTCGGTCTTTGACCCGCAATGCTTACAGACATTCTCTACGGTATAACAATCGGGTTCCTTACATTTCGGACATCGCCTGAAAGTCGCATCGGCATAGCCCAGCCTTATAGATATGCCTCGCTTTATCTCTTCACTGTGCCGGTCGGTCCACTCGCCGGATAGCGCGTTCACTAACGTCGTCTTGCCATGATCCACATGCCCTACCATTCCTATGTTCACAGATGGCTTTCCCGTTTTTATTTACCCCCCGCTTATTCAACCTTTTTATTCCATTCTCTTTTAAATTGAAGTAATAAAAATTATTAATCTTAATTGCTTGCGACGGGCATGGAATTTGAACTAAGTACGCGGGAACGTGAAGTACAGAGCTTTGTAGCCGGGTTCGCAGCTACGGAAGTATTGCCACTCGCCGCTGAGATAGACCGTAAAGGCAAATTCCCCGTAGATATCGTCAGGCTGATGGGTAAGCATAAGCTATTTGGTATCCCTTTCCCACCCGAATACGGCGGATTGGGCGATAATCTGCTCTGCTACGTTCTGATGGTGGAGGAGCTATCGAAGGTGAGCGCCAGTATCGGATTCCTTAGCTCCGCTGCACTTATCACTATATTCCCGATTTATTCGGCAGGTACCGAAGAGCAGAAAAGCAAGTACCTCGGGCCTTTATGCAGCGGTAAGAAGATCGGCGCATTTGCTATCACCGAGCCTGCAGCTGGTTCTGACCCACTGTCTATGACGACAACCGCGAGACGTGAGGGTGATGAATACGTATTGAACGGTCGAAAAGTGTTTATCACCAATGCCGCCGTTGCTGATATATACGTTGTCTTTGCATACACAGATAGCAGTAAGGGCAGAAAGGGCGTGAGTGCGTTTATCGTGGAGAAAGGTACAGACGGATTCTCGTTTACCCGGATGCAGGAGATGATAGGCATGCGTGGCTGTGTGGTGGGTGGGCTGGAATTCCACGATTGCAGGATTCCTGCCACCAATCTAC
Organism: Methanosarcinales archaeon; assembly: GCA_025464325.1. Classification (GTDB taxonomy): domain Archaea; phylum Halobacteriota; class Syntropharchaeia; order Alkanophagales; family Methanospirareceae; genus G60ANME1. The sequence goes on from JAODGH010000032.1 coordinate 36,742, forward strand.
TCGGTGCCGAGGGTGACGGGTTCAGGATCGCAATGGCTACTCTGGATAGAGATAGAATAGCGATGGGCGCTGTGGGGGTAGGTATTGCTCGTGCGTGCCTTGAGCTCTCTGTCCAATATGCCAGGGAACGCAAGCAGTTTGGTCAGCCGATATCAAATTTCCAGGCTGTTCAGTTTATGCTGGCGGATATGGCGGTACAGACCGAAGCGGCGAGATTGCTGACATATAAAGCTGCTTATCATGCGGATAGGGGCGATCGAATTACGATGAAAGCGGCATCAATGGCTAAGCTCTATGCTTCTGAGGTCGCATTCCACGTGGCTACTGATGCGGTGCAGATACACGGTGGTCTGGGCTGTACACGGGGCAGTCCGGTAGAACGCTTTTTCCGGGATGCTAAAGTACTGAGTATCGCGGTTGGTACCTCAGAGATACAAAGACTGGTGATAGCGCGTGAGGAATTGAGAGGCTAAAAAAAATGAGCCGAATATCACTGGCTGTACCTGTACGAAGAAGCAACGTATCGGTGGAAATGGCGATTGCAAGCCGCAAATCACGCAGAGCATTCCGAAAGGAAGCACTCGGAATGACTGATTTAGCGCTGCTCGTATGGGCTGCGCGGAGAGTACCGTCTGCAGGCGCCATCTATCCACTGGAGCTGTATCTTGTGATCGGTGCCGTTGAAGGTATAAAACCGGGGGTGTACCACGTACTGGATGACAGTTCTATGGAACTGCATAGCGAGGGCGATCTGCGGACCGAATTGGCTATTGCGTGTCTGGAACAGATGTTCATCGCTGATGCTGCGTTATCCATTGTTATCACGGCTGAGTACGAACGCACAACACGCAGATACGGCGAACGGGGTATAAGATACGTGTATATGGAGGCAGGGCATGTATCTCAGAACATATATTTAGAATGTGAGGCTCTGGGTCTTGCTACCGTTGCTATCGGTGCGTTCCGTGATGCTGAGGTCGCAAATGTGCTGGACCTACCGAAAACGCACAGACCGATATACCTGATGCCCGTTGGTGTCCGGGACTAACCTAACCATATATCCCCTTCTCCACTATCTTGCCGCCAGCAAACCGGGTTATGTAATCCAGCGCTATATCCATGCCACGATCGAGCTCGGATTTACTTATTCCGGGAATACCGTAAGCGACCAGAAGCAGGTCTTTCGTAGATGCCGTCACCTTCGTCTGCTCTGTATCGCCATGAACATAAACAGAGAGTATCTTCTCGGAGTCGCAAAGTACTATCTCCTTACCTTTCAGGCTCTTCAACCGGTCTCCTATAAGGCGTACCATCTCGCCGGCATGCGCGAATCGCAACATGAGCGGTGGTACAATTCGCCGAAGGTCAAAAACGCTGAAAGTAAGCAGTGTCTGCACCGATGCGAGATTGTATGCATCAACGATCGGCGATATTCTTGGCAGTCCTCGACCCGTAAGGATCCTGCGCAATAACGCTTCAGATGCTGGACGAACCTTCGTGGGGTCAATGCCCATATGCCAGAAGAAATCCCGCTGGAGCCGCAATGTTCTTATATCTTTCAATGCTGATGGCTCATACTGTGCCCTCAATGCAGCTTCAACCGCCGATATCTCGGTTTCTATCGACCCCGTCCCGGGACTCACATCCGCTATCTCAGCAAGCCCTATGTACAGCTCGAATCGGGTTCGTATCGCATCATCTATTACGAGTTGCATCTGTGCATACTATGTTATCAATATCGTGTGTTTCAACAGGTCAATCTCCTTTATCCTGCCTTTTGCATGCCGTACCTCGCCGAATATACCCGTGAGCTTTATGTCATCACCCGTTATCTCCACCCGTATCACGTCCTCCATCAGTAGTTCACGTTCACCCGCCCTGTCCATCAATACACGCGATTCACACATGGTCTGTCAATAGTTATGCCCGGCTTTGTAATAAATGAATAGTAATAATAAATGGATAGTAATAAACAACCGGTAGCTGAGATGACCGCATGTCTTTTATATTATGCGAGTTTATCATTGTCTCAGGCAGGTGAGTGAAATGGTAAAAACCAGCATGGGTATAGAAGAGAACATAGCCGGGCTTCTATGTTATGTCCTGGGTTGGATAACGGGTATTGTATTCCTGGTGCTGGAGAAGAATAGCCGATTTGTTCGATTTCATGCAATGCAGTCACTGATCACGTTTCTATCTCTTACAATAATAAACTGGATAGCTGGCATTATACCGCTGATCGGCAGTCTACTTTCAACTGCCATCGTGCTGTTATCGCTAATACTCTGGCTGATATTGATGTTCAAGGCATACAGTGGCGAGATGTACAAGTTACCGGTAGTGGGCGATTTAGCAGAGGGTCTGATAAAATAATATTAACGGGTGAAGCCAAAAGATGATCAGGAGCGAAAAAATGAGTTGGAGTATAGTATGGCTGGTATGGCTGACCGTGCTGGGACTGCTTTTTATCGGTGTTATCGGTGTTATCGGTGTTATTACAGCCGCGCCGCAGGTAGTGGATTATACTGATCTGATCAAGAAGTTACCGCAGCCACCGAACGGATGGACCGCGAATGAACCGGAGGGGCTGAATTCTAAAACACCTGCCGGTGCCTTCAGCTTTGCGAGCAGGGAGTATACACAGTCAGGTACAGATAGAATTGTGGATGTTACAATATTCGGTGGCGGCGATCTAATGCCGTTCTGGCAGGAATGGCAGGGCTTATATGCCTATGAATCTACGGATGGTTATGCGAAACGGGTAACGGTTAATGATTTCCCCGCCTGGGAAGTGTACAGCAACGATACAGGCGAGTACATGCTATACATCGGTATAAACAGGAAAATAGGTGTGGTGGTGACAACCGATCAGGATAAGGATACACTGTATTTATTCGCAAACTCGATAGACTACAGCGGACTTGCCGCATTGTGCGGGGCGATAAATCCAACACCGCTCGTAACACCGGGTGAAGCGCCGCCGACAGCCACGAGCACACCAGCATCGGGGTCTGGAGATACCGGTAAGACGCCAGGGTTTGGATGGGTACATGCAATCGCAGGTGCTATTGCTGCATTATACATTTTGAGAAGGTAGGGTACCTTCCTGAAAAGGAAACGTCCCGCGGCACAGACACCTGCGATGCTTCTTTCATGTTGTGCATGATCAAAGCTACCGTTGTAGCTGAATTATTACACTATCTTTATTTATACAAGATTATTTATACAAGAGAATATAATTAGATGATGAGATATGGAGCGGAATAAGGATAAGAGGTTCGGAAGAGGTGCAAACGCATGCAGGCGATGTGGTAGACAGCGGGGGCTGGTTCGCAGATACGGGATATATCTCTGTCGGCAGTGCTTCCGGGAGATAGCAAGGGATATAGGTTTTAAGAAATATAATTAGGTGGTATAAGATGACACTGAATGATCCGCTTGCAGATGCACTTTCGCATATAAAGAATACAGAACGTGTGGGTAAGCTGGAATGTATTATAAAACCGGCTTCTAAACTGATCGGTAATGTACTCAGCGTGATGAAAGAAGGTGGCTACATAGATGAGTTCGAGTACATAGACGATGGCAGAGGTGGCATATTCAAAGTGAAGCTCAGAGGCAAGATAAATGATTGTAATGCGATCAAACCCCGTTTCTTCGTTCGTGTGAAGGAGTACGAGAAATGGGAGAAGCGGTTCTTACCTGCGCGTGATTTTGGTATGCTCATAGTTACAACTTCAAAGGGCGTGATGTCGCATCATGATGCGATAGAAGCGGGCATAGGTGGGCAGTTGCTCGCGTTCGTTTATTAAATTGGATTAAATGGATGGTGTATCCGAATAGGTCTAAGATAAGATACATCGAGCATCCTTCTGATGTTGGATTTGAGGTTCAGGGAGCGACGCTGGCGGAGCTATTTGCCAATGCTGCGATTGCATATTACAGTTTTATAACCGATGTAGAGGCGATAGATGAAACCGAGGAGCGCACCATAGAGCTAAAAGCGGAGGATCTGCATAGCTTGATGTTCGATTGGATAGATGAACTGATCTTTTTATTTGAATCGGAATCGTTGGTCTTCAAGAAGTTTGATCTGGAGGTGGATGAAACCCGTTATACTTTGAGTGGTATTTGCCGCGGTGGAAAGTTCGATCCCGGCAGGCACGAAGCGGGTATAATAATCAAAGCGGTTACATATAACATGATGGAGATAAAGAAGAACGAGGTCTGGCACGCGCGTGTTGTTCTTGATGTATGATGATGGATAGATGATCAATGCGAATATAAGGTTAATAGAGGGTATTCCTGCGTTATATCTGCGATCGGAAGCTGCTTTATGCATTGCAGACCTGCATCTCGGCTATGAGGAGGCATTGATGGAGAGCAGTGGGATATCACTGCCATCCGGGCAACTGAAGGATGTGGAGAATAAACTGGCGACGGCGATTTCGAAATGTGGATGTGTGCGCAGGTTGATAATAAACGGCGACTTGAAGCACGTATTTGCGCAATCCAGCCGGCAGGAATGGAATGAAGTGCCACTGTTCATCGAGTTCGCGCTCGGTTACGTGGAGGAGATAATACTGGTGCGGGGTAACCATGACACCTTTCTTGGGCCTCTGAAACGTTTTGGTAGCGCTATAGAGATCGTGAATGCACTATCATGCGGCGATACACTGTTTCTACACGGGCATAACCGCGATTTTGAGCAGATACTGAGTGAAAGTAGCGAAGAGGTGGTAGTAATCGCGCACGAGCACCCTATCATCGTACTGGGTGACCGGGTAGGTGCACGTGTAAGGTTGCCATGCTTTCTTACTGGCGATTTGGGCGTAACGAGAAAACTGATAGTTATGCCCGCGTTCTCACCACTGGCGGGAGGTACGCCGGTGAACCTTGCGTCACGTGAAGAGCTCTTATCTCCGATACTGAGAAGCACGGGTATAGATTATATGGAGGTGTACGCGGTGGACGAAGCAGTAGGAATACTGAACTTTCCTGAGCTGAGGAGATGGAGAGATATATCGCTATCTCTGTAAAGGCAAATGCATGAACAACTCACCGGTAAATAACCTCCTCACTTTTTTTATTCCAGTTTCCTCTTCTCGCCCGTTATCATGTATATGATACGGGATGCTATATTGCACGCGTGGTCGCCAATTCGTTCTAAATGCAGTGCTACGAAGAGCAGATGCCCCGCATTTGCTATGCAGCGTGGTCGCTCTATCGTTATCGTTATCAATTCCCGCCTGACCTGATCAAATAGCGCATCTATCATGTCATCACGAGCAGAGAAATCCTCAAGTATCTTTATATCCCCGGTGGCGAACGCTTTGAGACAATCAGCGATCATACCCTGTGAAATCTCCGACATCCTCGGTATATCAATCAGCGGCTTCACATGCGGTTCATCTCCCATTCTGAGCACAATCTCGGCAATATCGCCCGCCAGGTCGCTTATACGATCGAAATCAGTGATTATCTTCATGCATGTACCTATGGTACGTAAATCCGAAGCCATTGGCTGCTGTAACGCGAGCAGTCTCATACATCTGTTCTCTATATCAAATTCCAGTTCGTCTATTATTGCGTTCCCTTTCAGTATCTTCGACGCCAGTTCAGCATCGCGGTTAGCAAGGGCAGTGATGGCATTCTTCGCTGACTCCTTCGCCAGCTCGCCCATCTTCAGCACTTCTCCTTTGAGTCCCTCCAACTCCTCTATGTATTCTTTTCGCAGTGTCATTACCCGAACCTACCCGTAATATAATCCTCAGTCCTTTTATCTTTCGGTCGTTCAAATATTCGTGTGGTCTCATCGAATTCTATCAGCTCACCCATCAGGAAGAACGCAGTGTAATCCGATACACGAGCCGCTTGCTGCATGTTATGAGTTACTATCACAATAGTATAATCCTTCTTCAATTCCCGTAGCAACGCTTCTATCCTCGCCGTTGATATCGGATCCAGCGCCGAACATGGCTCATCAAACAGTATTATCTCAGGATTCACCGCCAACGCCCGTGCTATACACAGCCGCTGCTGCTGACCACCGGATAACATCAATGCACTGCTGTCCAGCCGGTCATGCACCTCCTCCCACAGCGCCGCCTTCCTCAGGCTCTCTTCCACTATCCTCTTCAGTTTATTGTTCCGTATGCCATGTATCCTCGGTCCATACGCCACATTGTCAAATATACTCATAGGAAACGGATTTGGCTGCTGGAACACCATGCCCACACGCCGTCTCAACATATTCACATCCGTGTTTCCGTTGTATATGTTTTCCCCGTCTATTAAAACTTTACCGTCCGTCCTCGCACCGTTCAACTCGTTCATTCTGTTAAGAGCCCTGAGGAACGTCGTCTTACCACAGCCCGAAGGTCCTATCACCGCCGTTATTTTATTCGCTTCTATCTCTATATTCACCCTTTTTATCGCAGGCACATCGCCATACAGCACACTCAAATCTTCCGTCTCTATCAATCCCATCACTACTCACCCCTTAGCCGTTTAATATAGCGGTTACGCAGTAGAAGCGCGAATATGCTTATACACAGAAAAATACCTATCAGGACGAGAGAAGCACCAAATGCGTATGCCTCTCCTATCTCGCGGGAGGCAGGTATGACCGTAAGCACGAGATATATATAAACGGGCAACGAACCCACATCGTCAAATAGTGAATGGGGAAGGAACGTTGCGAGCCCTCCTGTGGTGAGCAGAACAATTGCAGCTTCTCCTATTGCTTTACCCGCACCAAGCAATATGCCGGTTATCATACCCGGGTACGCGCTCTTCAGTACCACAAGGCGTATTGTCTGCCACTTAGACGCGCCGAGAGCAAGTGAAGCCGCCCGGTATGTTGAGGGTACGGACTTTATCGCCTCCTCCGATGCCCGGACTGTCCATGGCAGGATCATTATACCCAGAGATAGCCCACCTGAGAGCACGGAGGGACCAAAACCCAGATAATAAACGAAGAAAGTCAGACCAAATAAGCCTATAACGACCGAAGGTATCCCTGCCAGGCATTCCACAAATAGCCGTGTACACATCGTTACTATATTCCGGGGTGCATATTCCGCGAGATAGATACCAGAAGCAACACCGAGAGGTACGGCAAACAGCAGGGATACCGCAAGCAGGTATAACGAACCTACGATCTGGGGGAATATGCCCCCTTCTTCAAAGTTTATATAGTCGGGTGATCGGAACAGGAACCCGGGACTTACCACCCGTGCTCCTGCCATCAATATGTAAAAAACAACACCGAGGAGTACCACCACCGAAATTAGCGATATCGCGCATAGGATTGCTTTTATCACACCCGTCTTCATTATCTAACCCCTCACCGCCCCTTTTATTACCGTGGTGGTGCGTTCCCTCAGCACCGCCGTTGTTGCTATATTCAGTACCGCTACTATTACAAACAGAACAACGCCGATAGCGAACAGCGCATGCTGATGCATGGATCCCCATACCATGTACGAATATTCAAGAACAATTGTGGAGGTCAGCACACGGACGGGCTCCAATACCGAATGCGGAATCCATGGTATGTGTGGATTGCCAATGACCATCAATACAGCCATGGTCTCTCCAATCGCATTGCCCATTCCGAGAATCAGGGACGCCAGTATGCCCGAACGTGCATTTGGTAATATCAATAGCCGGATAGTGACCAGATCAGTAGCACCGAGCGCAAGAGAAGCCTCCCGGTAGGCAGTCGGCACACCCCTGATTGCATCTTCTGATATGCTTATCACATGTGGCAGCGTCATTATCGATAGTATAAGCCAGCCCGCGAGGATACTCTCTCCACATCCACCAAAATGGTCACGTATAAACGGTACAAACACCATCAGTCCGAAAAAGCCGAGTATCACTGATGGTATTCCCACCAGCAGGTCCACACACGGTTTTATTACGTTACGGAGCCACGGAGGTGCAAATTCAGCCAGATATACCGCGGTTGGGATGCCCACCGCTGCTGCGATTGCCAGTGCACCTAACCCGACCACGAAAGTGCTTATGATTGTTGGCAGTATACCAAACTGGTTATGCCCCGGCGACCATCTCATACCGAGCAGGAATACCCTGCCAAGTGCCAGTGCCGGTAAGCTCTCCTTCACGAGGAACGCGACAATAAAAAATACAATAAGGATGGATGAGATCCCGGAGACGAATAGTGCCTTCTCGATCAGCAGTTCCTTTGTGCTACCGCGTGCTATACGCGTTTTAAAGCTACGGAACCGCGTTGTCGCTGATTGTTGCTGCTGCTTCTTCATATTTCTGGTTGATTCAGTACCAGTTCCTGTCCCCCCTCTGAATAGATGCGATATATTTGTATGCCCGTATCCCCTTCATTCAGTTCTATCAGATTGAACGAGGGAGGGATACCCCATTTCACCCTGTTGCTGCACGCAGTACCGGCATTCACTATCAACATCCCGTTCAGGTTCCAGACCCATGGCACGTGCTTGTGTCCGCAGAGCGCGATATTTACACCACTTTTGAGTAATAAATCGAGTACATCTCCGGCATCCACCAGTATATTCCGCTCTCTACCGGTATTTGGTACTGGAATGAGGTGGTGATGCAGTGCGAAGATCTTGACCGACGCGTTACCGAAGCTCTTCATTATCCATTCGTATTTGTCCCTGCCCACGTGTCCTTCGTCAACATCTGGCTGTGATGAATCCACACCCACTATAGTCACGCCTCTGTATCGCTTCACCGCCATTCTTGTGCCGAAGACGTCTTCAAAGCAGAGATAGCCCACGTTTCTCGCATCGTGGTTGCCGGGTACAATTACCTTCACTTCACACTCTATACGGTCGATATAGCGTTTTGCCTGCTCGAATTCGGGCGAATAGCCACCGTCGGTAATATCACCGGTCAATACCATTATCTCCGGCTCCAGCTCATTTATCTTCGCTATCACCTTCTCAGCCAGCTCCGGTAAGAAATGCGATTCCGCTACATGGATGTCCGAGAGATGCACTATCCTCATTCGTCTCTTCTCCTCCATCCGTATGCCATATACGTCAGTAATGTCGCGATTACGGCTATCAAAGCGCCAAACCCTGGCGTTGCTGTTGCAGTAGCTGGTGTCTCTTCGGTTGCAGGTGTTGTCACCGGTGTAGCTGTTGCTTCGGCTGCAGGAGATGTTGCAGTAGCTGGTGTCTCGTCCGCGGCTATGCCGATGTAGCCCAGCTTCTTTACCACTTCCTGCCCTTTGTCACTGCACACGAAATCTATGAATGCCTTCTCCAGTGCGCCGGGCTCACCTTTCGTTATGAGGTACAGGTTTCGTCGGATGGGGTACCTGCCCGCGAGTACGTTCTCTACCGTGGCTTCTACACCGTTAATCCTGAGTGCTTTCACCGAATTATCGATGTAACCCAGCGAGATATACCCTATACTGGCGGGATCGCTACCCACCGTTGCACGAACTTCACCGTTCGATGGTTTTACCGAAGCTTCGTCCCTTAGCTCGCGGTTATAGGGCTTCATCACATACTTCTCGAATACTTCCCGCGTACCAGAGCCTTCTTCTCGTGTTATCACACGAATGTCCCGGTCCTCACCACCGACCTCTTTCCAGTTCGTTATCTCTCCCGCGAATATCCGTGATATCTGATCCATGCTCAAGTCGTTTACCGGGTTTAGAGGATGTACCACGATCGCAACGCTGTCATGCCCTATGACCACGGGTTTAAGGTCGGGATACTTCTCCATCTCCTCGGGCTTTATATCACGAGATGCCGCCCCGATATCTATCTCTCCACTGCCTACCGCGCGTATGCCGTGACCGGATCCACCGCCGGATACCGATATCCGGAGTCCTGGATTCTTAGCCCGGAGCAGCTGTGCGCATTCCTGATTTATCGGTAAAACGGTCGTCGAACCCGCGATAGTAAGTTCGCCCGAGAGCCCGGTGGGTATCTGATATCCCTGTACGGGCGTTAAAGCCAGCGCTGTTACCAATGCCGCCATCACAATCGCATTTGCTTTTCCCATTTTTCTCATTACCTCCAAAGTAGGTAGAAAATAAAGGATTATATAAATCATTCTATATTTCCATATATGGATTTATGTATCCATAAATAGTAGGCGTGTATCTTTACTTTACATAAATAAACCCCAAAATTCGAGTTGCCAATGCTTACTTATAATCGCCATCGTGTTATACTCTCGTGAGGACACCCACAGGGATAGTTTCGAACTTTCAATGATTGGTGCTCCCCGTGGTATTGGCTCAAACGGTTAAATAATGATATCGGGCGCTTCAAGGGGCAGTGTGATGTTGACGATAGCAATGATCAACCATTCGATTCATAAAATGATAGATCGGAGGTAAAAATACAAAAATGGTAGAGGGGAAAACTCTGGTGGCTGTGTCTATTGGCGTCTGCGTCATAGCTGCGGTTGTTGCTGCGGGTGCATATGTGAGTGGCATCTCTGGATCAGGTAATCTCGGGCAAAAAACACTGAAGATTAGTCTGATTCCCGCGGAGGATCAGCTCGATATGCTCAAGAAATTAGAGCCCGTACGAAAGTATTTAGAGCGAGAATTGGGTATGAACGTGGAGACATTTACGGCAACCGATTATTCAGCAGTAATAGAAGCGATGCGGTCGAAGAAGATTGATATCGCTTACTTCGGACCGTTTTCGTATGTGCTGGCAGCGAAGCGAGCAAATGCAGAAGCAATTGTTACAGGAGGAACAGATTCGGGCAAGGTTGCGACATACCCCTCGCTTATCATCACGCACAAAGATTGTAACGCCGGACGAGGTGATAGCGGGAAGCGTAGTTGTAGAAGATACGCGTATAGCCGATATATCTGAAGAGGGTATACAATGCGATGGTAATGACGTTATAGATGCCAATGGCAGGTATCTGCTCCCCGGTCTGGTAGATATTCATGGTGATGACCTTTAGATGGAAATATCCAAAGAATAAATAAAACATCGCTTGAAGGTGCAGCCGAAATAAATAGGGATTTATAGAACGGACATGTTGAGATAATACAGGATGCTGGAGATAGTAAAAATTCCCTTCTTATTTGCGTCCGATTCGTGTGAACCTCCTGTCAGTATACAATTAAGGAGGACAGGAAATACGATTTAAAAGTTTCGATATACGCGCTGTTCGGGCATGCTAGCGAATGGGGATAGTCGTATGTTATGCTCCTCTCTTTAAACCGCATAAAAACTCCAGAGCGGTTTTCCAGAATCCGTTATTTATAATCATAATGTTTATTTA
>JAODGH010000050.1 GCA_025464325.1 Methanosarcinales archaeon
ACTCCATCCATCACAACACCGGCTACGGCATCCGCATTGATTCCTCGAGTAACAACAACCTCTATAACAACTCCATCCATCACAACAAAGATGACGGTATCTACATTGTTTCCTCCTGCAACAACTCCATCTATTACAGCGACCTCTATAACAACGATGACGGTATCCACATTGATTCCTCGAGCAACAACTCCATCTATTACAACAACCTCTCTTACAACAGCAAAAACGGCATCTACATTGATTACTCGGACAACAACATCCTCTATTATAATAACATCTATAACAACACTGATAATGGCATCTTCACCAAATCCTCCTGCAACAACTCCATCTATTACAACAACCTCTCTTACAACAGCAAAAACGGCATCCACTTAGATTATTTTTCGCGCAACAACAACATCTATTACAACGGGCTACAGAACAACAGTGCGGGAGGTTTCTATCTGACCGGAGGAAGCACGGGCAATACCATTGTGTATAACAACATCATCATGAACGGTGGGTACAACAACTCAACCGGGGGTTACGAATACCAGTTCTACAATGATCAATCGGACGATGTAGAAGCAAAGCACAACTTCTGGGGCTATGGAATGACAGATGACGAAATCAATGCGAGCATTTATGACTGGCAGGACAATCATGGAGCTGGTAACGTAACGTTTCTGCCGAAGCTGACCGAAAAAAGTCCATGCCCACCGGTGCCGGAACTGCCAACGGTGGTACTGACCATCCTGGGATTGGTATCGCTTACGGGATACGTGCAATTAAGGAAGAGTGCGCTTCATCCTGAAACTGAGCCCCGGTAGAGCGTTATTCTTAGTAAAGCTTCCTTTTTACCATAGCACGTGCATAGGAAATTACAGCCGTCTAAAATTACACGGCAGCATTGAGTGTGAGAAAACCAGAGATGGTGTAGGGTAAATCGGGACTTTGTAAGTGCGGGTGTATCCGTCTGTCCATAATCAATGTAGTAAGTGTCCCATAGAAACATCCACGATGCACTGATATCGTTTTTCTGTGGAGTCGTCATTATACAAACCTTTTATCATATCCTCATATACCATAGTATAATATCATCCGAAATTACGAAAATGACGCCCCAAAAGGTGATGATCAAGCTGGGTGGTTCATTAATCACCGATAAAAACGTGCCACATACGATAAGATATAACAGCCTGAAGATGGTAGTGCAGGAATTGAAAGAATCGCTTGATACCCGTCCTGAATTGAGTTTGCTTATCGGTCATGGTGGTGGCTCTTTTCCGCATCCCATCGCCAGAGCTTTCCGGACCATTGACGGTTTCGGTGCCAGTACCGGCAGCGTACGCGGGTTTGTACTATGCCAGAACGCGGCATCAACACTAAACCGGCTTATTATTGATTTGATGGTGGATTATGGACTTGACGCAGTCTCCATCCAGCCTTCTGCATGCTGTGTGGCTGCAGATGGCAGGATAGCGCGGATCTTCTATGAGCCAATAGAACAAGCCATGAGGAACGGGATCATACCTGTGGTCTTTGGTGACTGCGTATTCGACGAAGTACGGGGCTGTACGGTCATATCCACCGAACAGATCCTGAAATGCCTATCTCAATACATTCGACCAGACAGGGTGCTATGTTTTGAGCAGGTCGGTGGTGTTTATACCGCAGATCCGTTACGTGATAAAGATGCGAAACTGATACCCGAAATAAACGAAGAAAATATCCGCCAGGTGGAATCGTACCTCGGTGGCGCGTATTCGGCGAATGACGTGACCGGTGGCATGCGTGACAAAGTGCATGAGCTGTTAGAAATCGCGAGGATGGGTATAGAATGTGAGATACTGCGAGGCGATAGGGGCTATGTGAAGAGGGTTTTGATGGGTGAACGCGGGCTTGGAACTATTATCAATCCGGTATTTAATACTGACAGACAGACAAAAAGAAAGGAATAACGAGGCTAAGAGCGAAAGAGGATACATAATGCGTATAGAACGTGTAAAGGGCACCCGGGATTTCCTGCCCGGGGATATGAGGAAACGACGGGAGATAGAGACGAAGTTACGTGGGATAGCGGAGCTATGGGGCTATGAAGAGATAAGTACACCCACATTCGAACATGCAGAGCTGTTTACTATCAAGTCAGGCGAGGACATTCTGAAGGAGATGTATGAGTTCAGAGACAAAAGCGGCAGGCATTTGGCATTGAGACCCGAGCTTACCGCACCGGTGATAAGACTCTACGTAAACGAACTGAAGATGGCTCCTAAGCCCACCAAGGTCTATTATTTCGGTAACTGTTTCAGGTATGAAGAGCCACAGCGTGCTCGATATCGCGAATTCTGGCAGTTCGGTGCAGAAATCATCGGCTCTGATCGCCCGGAAGCGGAAGCTGAGATTATTGCTCTTGCGTATTCTATCATAAAGGAGCTTGACATAGACGCGGAACTGCATCTGGGTCATGTGGGTCTCATCCGGGAGCTATTACGGACTGCAGGCGTGAGTGAGGATATGATAAGCCGGGTGATGCGTCTGATAGACAAGGGAGCACGGGACGAATTGATGGAACTGATGCGGATCATGGGGGTCGAGGATGGCGATACGTTGATGCGTATTATAGACCAGAAAGGCGAAACTGCGATCGAAGAGGCGAGGAATATGGTCACAGCACATAACGAAGCGATAGAACACCTGGAACACCTGCGGCAGTTACTCGATTATTACGGTGTCGTTTATGACCTGAATCTCGGTATAGCACGCGGACTGGACTACTACACCGGTATGGTATTTGAGATATACGAAGCGGGTAATAAACTGGGTGCACAGAGACAGATATGCGGTGGTGGCACTTATCGGCTGGCTGCACTGTTTGGTGGTGATGATGTCCCGTCAACGGGCTTTGCGTTTGGTTTTGACCGATTGGCGGAGGTCTATCATAGTGATGATAAGGAACCGAAGAAGGTGGTTGTTGTACCGGTTAAGAACGAACCGGAAGTGCTTCAGGCTGCTATAGGGATAACAACCAGGTTACGGAAGCATTTCAACACGTATCTGGATGTGATGGGCAGGGGTCTGCGCGATCAACTGGCTTATGCCAATACGATCCACGCATCATACGCGGTAATACTGGGTAAACGTGAGCTTACGGAGGATAAAGTGACACTGAGAGACCTCGAAACCGGGGAACAGTATAAAATCAGTCTGGATGAGTGTATAGCGAAGTTAAAGCGAGCACTTTAGGTCGAACGATCAATCTCGTCTCATCAGTTCGAGTATCTCGCACACCTTGCATATCCTCGATGCTGATGCTGCCCCACATCGTTCGCAGATCGTAAACCGCGGCTGTTGGTGCGTCTCTGGCAGGAGTTTCATCAATCGCTCATAACCCCTCAGCACAGAATATTTCGTACCGGTGTGTCGCTTCTCGAACTCGTTCAGCATCCGTTTTACTGTAAACCTGAATGAGAGTCGTGCATACGGGCAGTGACGCGTGATAAGTGGTATTCCGGCGAGATACGCGTATATGGCGACCTCCTTCTCAGGGATAGTCCTCAGTGGTTTCAGTCTTGGTACAAACTCCGCGATACGGTTTGCGCTCAACCGCTTCAGTCTCTCTATATCACCCCTGAGGTAATTGATCATTATGGTTTGAACTTCATCGTCAAGGTTATGTGCAGTAATAACCGTTGTAGCGTTCAGTTCCCGTGCCTTACGCTCTATCACCCTTCGGCGCAGAACGCCACAGAACGTACAGGGCGCCTGTTCATACCCTCTTGATACTATATCATCCAGTGTGAACCCGAATTCGCTGGAGAAAGAATGGATATGCAATTCGATACCTAAATCTCCTGCTATCGCACGTGCGTTCTTCAGCGTCTCATGTCTGAAGTCTCTTATACCCTCGTCCACCGCAAGGGCTAAGAGTTCCAGATCCCGACGTACACTGAAGAACTTATGCAGCATATAAAGCAGTGCCGAACTGTCTTTGCCGCCACTCAATGCCACTACAAGCCGATCACCGGGCTTCAACACCATTTGCCGTCTCAGCTCTTTCTTCACTTTCCGTTCTATGTATTCAGTGAAATGCGCCTCACACAGGTGTAGCCCCGAGTATGGCTGGTATATAACCGCAGTTTTGTGACAGCCGCGTCTACTGCATCTCATCCCTCTTTTCTCTCAAAGTCCTATTAATTTTAATTGCTAATCAGGAAAAGAAGAGTAAGAAGAGTGAGATAGATGGAAGTAGGGGAGTACATTGAGCACTTCAGTACACTTGTGGAACTGGAGCGAGGGGAGCAGATGCGGCTGCATGAGGACGAGATGCGGCGGCTCAGCGGTCGTGAACGTGAAGAGAAAGGTAGAGCGTTACTCAATATGCGCGGTAAATCCCAGGGACTGGGTCTGGGTGGCAAGTACATGGTACGGTTCACGAAACAGAACCGAACGGAACTGCCGGAATGTGAGATAGAGGTTGGTGATCTCGTACTTGTCAGTAAGCCCGGGACCGCACCATGGGATGAAGGCAATCCAACAGGTACGGTAGCAGAGAAGACGGCTTACTCCATTATGATTGCCTTTGACGATATGCCACCCGGCTTTGTATTCCGTAAGAACGTACGAATTGACCTGTTTGTAAATGATATTACATTCCAGAGGATGCTGGGGGCACTGAAACGGTTCAAACAACTGCCGAGAAAGCGTAAAGATAAACTTCTGGGCAAAGCTGAACCCGAATTCGATGCGATCCCTGCTGTGGAGTTCTTCAACGATTCGCTGAATGCGAGTCAGCGTGAAGCGGTAAAGAAGAGTCTGGCGACTCGTGATTTCTTACTCATACATGGTCCACCCGGTACCGGTAAGACAATCACGTGTGTTGAGGTTATAGCACAGCTCGTCAGCCGAGGCTACCGCGTTCTTGCTGCTGCGGATTCTAATGTTGCAGTAGACAATCTGGTTGAGCGACTGGACCGTATAGGGCTCAAAGTGGTTCGTATAGGACATCCAGCACGTGTTATACCGGCATTGAGACGAAGAAGCCTCGATTACCTCGTTCAGGACGAACGGGAATACATCGGTGCTCGTGAGCTCAGAGAGAGGGCTTACGGGATCAAAGAACAAATGCGCGAGTCAACACTGCCAGAGATGCGATGGAGACGGGGCTTAAGTGATGATGAGATAGCAAAGCTCGCGGAAGAGGGTAAGACAACACGTGGGATACCGAAGGATAAGATAGCAGGTATGAAACGATGGATAGACCTGAAACATGAGGTTGATAGGTTGTTTAGAGATGCACGTGCGCTTGAGGAACGAGCAGTCAGTCGTATCCTGAAGAATGCACAGGTGATCTGCGTTACGAACAGTACAGCGGGTTCTGAGCTATTGAAAAGCGAGAAGTTCGAATTCGCTGTTATTGATGAAGCGACACAATCTACGGAGCCCTCAACGCTCATACCGATACTCAAAGCAAAACGGGTCATCATGGCTGGCGATCATAAGCAGTTGCCACCCACAGTACTGAACGAGGAGGCGGTGCGGGGTAGTCTCAGCAAGAGCCTGTTTGAACGGCTGATAGAGCTCTATGGCGACAGGATAAGGGTCATGCTTGAGGTGCAGTACCGGATGAATGAGGAGATTGCCGAGTTCCCGAATAGGGAGTTTTACGATGGTAAATTGAAAGCAGCAGAGTACGTGAAACGGCGAACGATTGCGGACCTTATACCTTCGCTATCTACACTGGCGTTCATAAAAGCCGATAAGCCGCTCATATTCATCGATACCGCGTATGACAACACCGGGCTATTCGAGGAACGTAAGCGATGGGGCTCCACATCGCGTGAGAACGAAGGTGAAGCGAGATTGGTAAAAGCCATTGCAGAGCGGCTACTCGATGCCGGTATACGGGCGGAGGATATCGCAGTCATATCACCCTATGATGATCAGGTCGCACTAATAAGAATGCTGCTCGATGTGGAGGGGCTGGAGATAAAGACAGTGGATGGTTTTCAGGGCAGGGAAAAAGAGGTTGTTATTGTGTCATTTGTACGGAGCAACAAATCCGGCGATATTGGCTTTCTGCGTGATCTCCGCCGTTTGAATGTTTCGATAACACGTGCGAAGCGGAAATTGATAATGATCGGTAATTCCCGTACACTCGAACGCGAAGCATGCTATCGCAGGCTTATTGCGCTGGTAAAGTCCCGTACAGGATATATGACACAAGAGGCTCTTAACATCGATAGTTTGTAGCAAGTTCAAAAGAGAGGGGTGATTACTGACCGGCACCTGAAAAAATGCACGATCTTTTTCTCTGTTTGTATCAGCACTCCCAACTATTTTTTATGCTCGCTCTCTAATAGATGATAGATATGGGATCGAAAGAGCTGTACGAACTCGCAACGAGGTATATGCCCGGCGGCGTCAGCAGTCCTGTCCGCGCATATAAGCCTTATCCGTTCTATGCAAGAGGTGGCAGAGGTTCCAGGATATACGATGTCGATGGTAACGAATACATAGACTATTGCCTCGCGTATGGACCTCTTATACTGGGACACGCACACGAGGAAGTGAAGGACGCGGTCATCGCGCAGCTTGATCGCGGCTGGCTGTTTGGAACACCACACGAGGGCGAGATAGAGCTTGCAAAGCGTATTATAGCGCTTTATCGGTCAATTGAGATGCTAAGGTTTGTTAATACAGGCAGTGAAGCAACGATGGCAGGTATAAGGCTTGCAAGAGGATTCACAGGGCGTAATAAAATAATAAAGATAGAGGGGGGTTTTCATGGTGCACATGATGGTGTTCTCGTAAAGGCGGGTTCTGGTGCCACAACGTTCGGGATTCCCGATTCCAGAGGCGTACCACGGGATATGGTGAAGAACACTTTACAGGTCTCTTTTAATGATGCATCACAACTCGGGAGCGTTCTGGAAGCGAATGCCGGTGATGTAGCCGCGGTTATAATCGAGCCGGTTATGGGTAATGTGGGTCCGATACCGCCCGAAGATGGGTATTTAGACGAAGTGAGGAGATTGACGCGTGAGCATGACGTGCTGCTCATCTTTGATGAGGTGATTACCGGGTTCCGGCTCGCACCTGGCGGCGCACAGGAATACTACAATGTCGTGCCGGACATTACAATTCTCGGCAAGATTGCGGGTGGTGGCTTCCCTATCGGCATAGTTGGTGCAAGAAGATCGATAATGGAGCTTGTGGCACCTGTTGGGGGCGTATATCAGGCAGGTACGTTCAGTGGCAATCCCGTAACAATCACCGCGGGTCTTAAGACGATCGAGATACTGGAACGCGATAACGTTTTAACAAGGCTAAATGCGCTCGGCGATTCTATTCGTGCTGCATTAAGAGATTTATTGCATGACGCGGGTGTTGAAGCTTACGTGTCTGGCGTTGGATCCATGTTCAAGGTCTTCTTCAGTCCATCCGGTAGCGCTGTTAAGAACTATTCAGACGCGCTCAGATGTGACAGAGAACGGTACATGCGTCTATTCCACAAAATGTTGGCCGGTGGTGTGTTCCTTCCACCTTCACAGTTCGAGACGAATTTCATCAGCTTCGCCCATACCGATGAGGATATAGAGAAGACGATAGAGGCATACAAGAGCTGTATAACCGATCTGTGAAACCTTTTATTATTACGGGATATAATATAAACAGAGGGCTCGTAGCTTAGCACGGTTAGAGCGCCCGGCTCATAACCGGGCGGTCAAGGGTTCGAATCCCTTCGGGCCCATATTCAATCATCAAGGTAGCGTTTGAGCAGGTTCGCACCAGATTCTGTATTGAACAGCGGCAGGTCCCATAGCTGTACCGTCCTGTACCTTATTGCGGTAACGTCCCGTCCGGTCTGATCGCGCCCCTTCTTCTCGTACGCCTGCCTCACTATCATCACTCCCCGTTTCTGCCATGCTGGCGTATCATTCAGGTTTATACCCATACGGAAGAGTAATTCATGCACTTCTTCCGCTTTCATACCCGTCAGCCGCTTCTCCGCTTCTCTTGCACTCAACCCGCTCTCTATCAGCCCATAATAACCATAAGCATTGATATGATTACGCCACGCTTCTGCCTGCCTCTGTGCAAAATACGCTATCACCTCCTCCGTACCACAGACAGGAATCACACGTGCGTCAAATGCAATCGCATCTTTAAAATCCAGGACGATCGTGAGTGCACTGGCGAGGAAACTGGCAATTATAGAATCCAGCTTCTCCACCCTGCCCATGAATGGTACAAACGTGAAATAAAGACTGATCTCATCGGAGAATATATAGGCAAACAGTGGGTCAAACCCGCTCTTTTCGAAGAATAGCTCCGTAGCACTCACTATACCGCGTGCAAATCGCTCATCATACGGTTTCTGGAACTCACACTTGCGCAATACCCGCTTGAAGTTCCTGCCATCTGCACGCACGATTAACGGTGTATTCGCTCTTATCCCTGCGTATATCTCACGCTGTTTATCGTACCACTTCTGGTTCCTGTTCTTCATTAACGATCATTTATTCCTTATCACTCGATTCTTCGCTCTTCTCTTCTTCACTGTCTTCACTCTCCTCACCCTTCATCTTGCTCTTGCTCCTCTGTTTCACATGCTTTATCAGCACTATGTCCCCGATCGCTAACACCCACCGATACGGAATGATGATGCCTCTCTTGTTACCCACATCAAACACGTTGGGATTTATATTCTTCACCACCAGCCCTGCTATCCGTCTGCCTTTTATGTCAACATTCACATCCTCTATCTTACCCACGTATACTCCCCTGTCCGTATATATATCCTGTCCGTATAGCGAAGACAATTCTATTTCCATGATAATATTTTAAGACCGAAAAAGTATATATAATTAAACAGTTCGAGATAAATAAGATGCAAACGTCTATTCAGGTATGTAAACTTTTTGGTATTCCTGTAAGGCTACATTTCACCTTCCTATTCATCTTCTTCGCCATCATCCTCGCCTTTGCCAACTGGTCACCCGCTGATAGTCGCATCCCGCTCGGGCTCGGTGGTCTGGATTTGAGTCCATTCATGCGCTATTTACTGTCTTTTATCGCCGCTATTCTATTCTTCTTCACCCTATTGCTGCACGAACTGGCGCATTCTCTGGTGGCAATGCGGTTCGGAACGAAGATACATAGCATCACCCTCTTCTTCTTCGGCGGGCTGGCGATGATGGAGGACATACCAAGGAACCCCGCAAAGGAGTGGCGAATTGCAATTGCAGGTCCGTTGATGAGTTTAGCACTGGGTGGACTGCTATTATCAGCCTATCTTGTACTGAGATCACTCGATCCCGCGATATATCACCCCATTGGGATACTTGTGATGACCATCGGTATCTTCAATCTCATGCTCGCGGTATTCAACTTATTACCGGCGTTTCCGATGGATGGTGGACGTATATTACGGGCGCTTCTCGCCAGACGGATGTCGTTTCTCAAGGCTACGAGACGTGCAGCGCTGATAGGCAAGATCTTCGCGTTTGGGCTGGTTATAATGGGCTTCACACGTGATCCCTTCTCGTTTATCCTGACGGGCAGGTGGGAAACGAACTTCTGGCTGCCGTTACTGGCTATATTTCTCTTCATGGCTGCTGCGGAGGAGGAACGAGCCACAGCCACATTCGCCACACTCGAGGGTATAAAGGTAAGGAACGTGATGAGAACCGAAGGTACAACCGTACCGGAGAACATAACCGTTACCGAGCTGGTGAAGGCGATGCTTGCGGATAAGACCACCGAATATGCGGTTGTTGATGCAAATGGCAATTTGAGGGGTTTTGTCACAATGGACCGTGTGAAGAAGATACCTGCGTTACAGCGTGATGTCCTGCGTGTATCGGATGTGATGCTCCCCTATGACGGCTTTGTTGATGTTTTACCGGGAGATGCACCGGCATCTGAGGCGTTGAAACGGATGCTGCATGACAAAAAGGGCATACTTGCGGTTATTGAAGAGACCGGTGATGATCTCATAGGTATAGTAACAAGGAGCGACCTCAGCTTTTATCTGGAGATGTTGCATGGCAGTGCTCCGGAATAGTTCATCTCTTCAATGCGCCTTTTATTGTGCCCGAGACGCGGATCACGCGGATAGCTACTCGCATACCGTTAATGGAGTGTATACAGGCTAATGCAGCTCTTATTTCCTCAACCATCCGATGTGAGCATTTCAGGAGACCTGTACCAGAATCGTAACATACCAGCCATAACCTGCTCCTGCTCGCACCCGTGTCACCGTATAGCGAATAAAAGGAGTCCCATATGGCGCTCTGTAACCGATGTTTATCCACCTGACCCTCACTTATCACCTCAAACAGAATATATCGCCTCTTCTCTCGTATCATTCACAATAACTCCACTTCTCGCCCCTTCTTCCATCGCCTCGTCAGTATACCTGCGGGAATCTCACTCAAAGCGCGTATCGCCTCTTCTCGTTCCATACCATACAATGCAGCAAGTGCAATCATCTCCCTGGGCGCCCTGAGGTCATAAATCGATCGTGTATCTGTGGCTAATAGGGGCATCACATTGTATTTCCGCACGAGTTTCAGGTTCTCATGCATCTGTTTCAGGATATGTGCCCGTTCACCGCGTCTGCTACCAATTATTGCACTAAGATTGAACTCAACAGCAATGCCGTTCCTTGCGGCGTGTTCCAGCATCTGCGACTTCAACCTGCCACGCCAGTTCTTACAGCACAGATTCGTCAGTACATCCACCCGATAGTCCTTAACCGCAGCCATGTTCAGTTTCTCATCGCCACTACGGACTGCCAGCAGTGGTACCCTGGACCAGTAACGATTTAGCTTTCGTTTCAATTCCAGTATAGAGTTGGTTCTTATCTCAACGCCCCAGTAGACGTTAGACTCACGCGACGGTTCTGCGTGCTCGCTGCAGATACCGATACCTTTGTACCCGAATCTATTTGCGGCACGGATTATCTCTTCCACTGATACTTCGGGACCCGGATGAATGGTAAGCAGGAAGAAACCCGACATCTGTTATTAATTAATACATATGCTTTTTATCTATCTTTTTTATCTGCCATCGTATCTTTTTTATCTGCCGGTTATCTCGCTCGCGTGTTTTAAAGTTTTTTTTGTCCTGAGATGACATAAAAAGCATGGGTATAACGAGAAAGATATGGGTACGCCATCATACTGATGATGAATGTGAGGCGCAGATAGCGATTGTTGGCGCTTCGGGGCTACGATCGGTGGGAAAAATGGTGGTAGAAGAGCTGATACAGCGTTTAAAACCGCAGTTATTACTCGAATTGTACTCTTATGGTCTACCGGGGGTGTATTACGGTCCCTCTTACCTCGCTTCACCCTCTGGTGCTGGTGTTATAATAGACCGGGGCGGTATAGCGAAACTACCGTGTGTGAAGTTCTACGCGTTAAGAGCAAAAAAGGATAAGCGAATCATTATTGTTGACGGCTATCAGGCTTACAGTTCTATAAATCAATACATGATTGCAGATAAGGTAACCGATTTATTGCTACAGTCGGGCGTAAAAAGGATATTCTCACTCGGTGCGCAGACAATAGAGGACGGATTGCGGTGTTGTGCGACGGACCCGAAGCTGCTTGATGAGATGAAGAGATACGGTATCGATAAAACGAGAGTAGACCGATTTATAGGTTTCTCAGGGCTCGTGGCTGCGATAGGGCATAAGAAAGGTATGGAAAGCATATGTGTATTCGCATCTACGGATTCCTACACGACCGATCCCGAGTATCCAGATTACACAGCGGCTGCGGATTTGCTAACCAAATTAAATGAAATACTACAGCTGGAGGTGGATACGTCGGTATTAGAAGCGAGAAGCAGGGCTGAGAGCGAACGGATGGAGACAATGCTACGAGCGGAGGAGGAAAGAGCGGCAAAAGAGCGGGAGGAACGAGAGCGGGACGAATTACAGGGGTATATATAGCATATTGGATATTGCAAAGCATAGCATATAACACGCCAGGATAAGATGGCAACAACCACACCATATGAGCTTGCATGCCGGGAAATAGCAGAATTGATAGAGAAGAAGAATTTGAGAGAGCCCAATAGCATAAACAGAGCAAAGAAGGAGATAAGTGCGAGATATAAGCTGTCGCATATACCAAAGAATTCCGATGTACTCAGGTTTGGTAGTACGGAATTGCGTGAGAATCTTAAGCGTAAGCGTATGAGAACCGCGTCGGGTGTTGCACCTGTCGCAGTCATGACGTCTCCGTATCCATGCCCGCACGGGCGATGTATCATGTGCCCCGGTGGACCAGACTCTACGTTTTTATCACCACAGAGCTATGTTGGCAGGGAGCCGGCTGCTATTCGTGCAGCTCAGTGCAATTATGATCCATATCGGCAGGTGATGGTGCGACTGCAGCAGCTGGAGGAGATAGGTCATGATTTCGATAAGGTCGAACTGATTCTGATGGGAGGCACGCTGACCGCAAGACCGCTGGACTACCAGCGCTGGTTCGTCCGGCGGTGTTTTGATGCCATGGATGCATTCGGCGCCATGCATCGGCGCGATATCCGTAATACCGGTATCACATTTGAAACACGACCAGACTATGCACGTGCAAGCCAGATAGACAGTATGCTAATGCTGGGCGCCACGAAGGTGGAACTGGGCGTGCAGCATGTCAACAATGACATACTGAAAGAGATAAGACGCGGACATTCGGTCGAAGATACGGTAGAAGCGAACCGTCGACTGCGAGATTCGGGGCTGAAAGTCGGCTTTCATATCATGCCTGGTCTACCCGGCTCTTCGATAGACGAGGATAAGCGTATGTTCCGCATGATATTCCATGATCACCGATTCATGCCCGATTACCTGAAGATATATCCCACCCTGGTGGTCCGGGGTACCGAGCTGTATGAGCGCTGGAAACGTGGCGAATACGAGCCGTTATGCGAAGCTGAGGCGGTTGAGATCATCGCCTATGCAAAGCGTATAATCCCGAAATGGGTACGGATACAGCGTATACAGCGGGATATACCCGCGCAGTTCATAGTGGCAGGTGTGAAGAAGAGCAATTTGCGACAGATGGTACATGCACGGTTACACGAAGAGGGCTACAAATGCAGATGCATACGGTGCCGTGAAGCTGGATTGGCACAGTTACAGGGCAGGATCATAGATGAGGATAGCGTAAAGTTGCTTGTAGAACGGTACGAAGCATGCGACGGTATAGAGTATTTCATCTCCTTCGAGGATATCCGGCACGATGTATTGATCGCGCATTTGCGACTCCGGCTACCGGCATCAGCACAGAGGACCGAGCTGGTTGACGCTGCTCTTGTTCGCGATTTGCATGTGTATGGCGAGCTGGTGCCTCTTGGTGAGTCAAAAGATTCGAGCTGGCAGCATAGAGGGTATGGTACTCGATTGTTGTGCCGTGCCGAGGAGCTCGCAGCAGATTATGGCTATCGTAAGGTGGCTGTGATGAGTGGTATAGGCGTACGACCCTACTATGCTAAACGTGGATACAGACTCGAGGGACCGTATATGGTGAAAGTAATTGTTTAAATTCATGCTTTTTCAAAAAAAGACAATTTGAAGCAACAACTCAATCTCTAAACGCGGTTTCGATATAGAGCACCTCATTCACTGTTCGCATGAATACGTGATTGGCAATGATAATAAATCACATCCGTGTGAGATCGCATACACCTGCTTTTGCCCGGACTTTCATGCAGATCACACATATTCGCGCACTCAAATCATCCTGTGCCACAGAACCATGCACAAGGTCTTCCGCAAGCCGGTATATCTCTATCATCGCGTCATGTGGAAAATCCAGCCCTGACCCCCGCTTCTTTGAGGTATAATTAGATACCGCTGCCTGGGTGATCCCCAGCATTTCCGAAACTTGCTTCTGTGATAGCCCCTTTTGTAGCAGTTCCTCTGCAAGTGCCGCCCTTATACACGGCAGTACCTCCCATACTATGATCTCACACGGTAATTTCATCTATTCCATCATCGGCGGTTACCACATGCTCTCCAGTAGCTTTAATGCCGCATCAAAGTCCATCTCACGGGTATTACGCTTCAAATACCCCTTCTCTTTCACCACATTCTCCGCCAGCCCGCGTAAATCGTCCTTTGTGACGCCCAGCTCAGATAGTCGGGTTGGTAACTGCATACGTTCTAACATACCTCTGACATACGCTATCGCTTTTGATGCATCTGCTGCTTCAGTACCTACATCCTCGCCCAGCAGCGCTTTCGCTATCGCTTGCATACGTTCCTCCCCGGCAGCTACGGCGTTATACTCCATGATATATGGCAGTGTAAGCGCAGCTGAAACGCCATGAGGAACATTATATCTCGTACCAATTGTATGTGCAATTGCATGACCGGCAATAACGCCCGCGTTACCAAATGCTATGCCCGCCAGCATCGCCGCTAATGCCATCTCCTGTCGCGCTTTGAGGTTATCACCGTGCGAGTACACCTCCTCCAGGTTCGTGCTGATCTTTCTCATCGCTTCCAGTGCAAACGAATCGGTCAGCGGGTTCGCACCCAGCGATAGAAACGACTCTACCGCGTGACTGAGCGCATCCATGCCCGTAAAAGCTGTCACACGCGGCGGCATAGTGGCTGTGAATGAGGCATCAAGAAATACGACATCCGCGATATTATAGGGACTCGCTATCGCTTTCTTCTTACCATCTGCAATCACAAGAGCAAACGGAGTAGCTTCTGAACCGGTACCGGCAGTTGTGGGTATCAGTATCTTACTAACGCTGGGGTTTATTATCTTGTTGGCACCCAGGAACTCACTTGCATTCTGATCAGGATTGGCAGCTGCCGCCGCTGCTACTTTCGCCATGTCCAGTACACTCCCACCACCCATACCAACGATCAAATCATAACCCGCTCTTGACGCAGTGACAACCTTCTCCGCAGTCGCCAATGTGGGCTCTGGTTCAATACTATCAAAGACTTCAACCTCTTCCACCACTTCACTCAAAGGCTTATGCACACGGTCATAGAATCCCAGCTTCTGCATCGTCTTATCGGTAACGATGAGCACCTTCTTCTTTGCACCCAACCCCCTCGCTTCCACACCTATCTTATCAATTATATCGGCACCAAAGACTATACGCTTTGGTTGCTGAACTGCATAATACATTCGCATTATACCTCCTCTATACTAATATTAAGCAGGTTCTAAAATATAATTGTCGTTACTCTACAGAGAGCATGGATTGGATTAAATAGCTCGGTTGATAAATACGGCTTTAACTGATTGAAGAGCTAAAGTGCATATGTTTATATCCTACAGTTGAGAAGTATTTAGTTACACGCGTAAGCTAAACTTAGAAGACGTGAGGTGATAGATGAGATATGGGACTGAGTAGAGACGAGATTTTGAGTGCGATCTACCACTGTGTGAAGTGTAAGTTATGCAGCATTGCGAGTTTCCATCCTGATGAGGAATGGTTACCACTGTGTCCAAGCGGGCAGTTTTATGGCTATCAGGCGTTCTATGCACCCGGCAAGATGGAGATATTCCGTGAACTTCTGGAAGGCAATATATCTGAACCATCTGAGGGTTTATTAAAGGCTGTGTATGCCTGTACACTCTGTGGTGCATGCTATGAGAAGTGCAGCAAGGTATCGAGTGTTGAGATAAGACTGCCCGACCTGTTTGAGGAGATGCGGCGCGAGCTGGCAGAAAAGGGCTGGGCACTTGATGCACACAGGAATATCGTGGATAAGATAAACGTTACGAAGAATGCGTACGGTGAGGTCGGGAATAAGAACAGATACAGTAACAAATATCCGGATGCGGATGTTCTTTATTTCATAGGCTGTACTGCGCGGTACAGGGTGCCCGAGATCGCGGATTCCATGATTGCTATCTTCGATAAGTCAGGCATACGCTATCAAGTGATGGAGGACGAGTGGTGCTGTGGTTCAGTATTGCTAAGAACCGGGCAGAAAGAAGCGGCTGAAACGCTCATAGCGCATAATATGGATGAGATAAAGGCGAGTGGTGCAAAGACCGTTGTATTTACCTGTCCCGGTTGCCTATCAACGTTCAGGCATAATTATCCGGACATGGGTGTCGAATTACTCCATTCGACGGAATTTCTTGCGAAGCTGGGTATCAATGTGGCAGAGAATAGAGATAAGAAGGTGACTTATCACGATCCATGCCATCTGGGCAGAGACCTTGGCATATACGAAGAGCCGAGAGCAGTTCTGACAAAGGTAGCATCTATCACCACGATGAAACGAGAGCGGGAGCAGGCATGGTGCTGTGGTTCGGGGGGCGGAGTGAAATCAGCATTCGATGATTTCGCGCTCTGGTGCGCTACCGAACGACTGAAAGAGGCGAGAGAAGCGGGTGCTGAATCGCTTGTAAGTGCATGCCCGTTCTGTAAGCGTAACCTGAAAGAAGCGGCGGAGAAAGAAGGCGAGGGTATGGAGGTATATGATATCGTAGAACTCGTGAACGAAGCGTTGTAATCGCGTAATTCATTCGATGCTGCTTGCTTTCGAACTTTCAGGCGAGCATAATACGTTACCCGCATCTGAGGTTCTTGCCTGTCTGCGTGCGTATAACCTCAAGCATGTAGTGAAGTTACGTACGAGAAGTATACTGGTGGTGGAATCGAGTCCGGATTCAAGAGCGCATATAGCGGAAATCGCCAGACGGCTGGGCATGACGCGGCACATATATGAGATTCTGGGTATGTCAGACGAAGCGGATATGGAACGGCTATTGCGGGATACAGAGCTGGATGGGGTCATGCGGATCGGTGATACATTTGCGGTTCGTGCACGGAAGTCGCGAGATACAGAACTGCAAACGAGGATCCCCGAGATAGAGCGGATAGCAGGAGCGATAATAAAGGAACGCGGGTATAACGTGGACCTGACCGCACCCAGGCATATATTTGTGATACTATTCGTAGCGCATAAGTGCTTCCTGGCACTGCTCCGTCACACCATAGATAAAAGCCAGTTTGAACATAGGAGACCGCATATGCGCCCGTTCTTCGCACCCGGGGTGATAATGCCGAAGTTTGCTCGTGTACTGGTGAATCTGAGCGAAGTGAAACCGGGGGAGTTACTACTTGACCCGTTCTGTGGCACCGGCGGAATACTGATAGAAGCGGGTATGGTGGGTGCTGTACCAGTGGGAATGGATATCCAGAAGAAGATGGTGCGTGGCGCAAACCAGAACATAGATTTCTATCGCCTGAATGCGCATTTCGTACTTGCAGATGCCACCAGGCTACCCCTGAAGGACAACTGTATGGATGCAGTCGTCTCTGATCTGCCGTATGGGCGTTCATCTCTGGTCGCGGGTGGTACCAACGCGGAAGACCTGTTTGAAGAGTCTTTAGGTGCGATCTTCGGGGTACTGAAACGAGGTAGGAAGGCTGTTATCGTATTCAATTCGTCTGTCCTGTATCACTCGCTGAGGGATTGTGGATTCATAATAACACAGCGACATGAGTACCGTGTACATAAGAGTCTGAATCGCTATATAGCGGTACTGAGCCGCAGGTGATTATTCCGTCAGCCTTGTTCTCAGCTTTACGACATCACCAATCACTATAATTGCGGGTGGTTTCACATCCTCACGCTTAGCTATGGTTACGATATTACCGAGTTCCCCCGTTACTATTCGTGCATCAGGTGTAAACCCTTTCTCGATTATAGCTACCGGCGTATCCGCCTGTAAGCCATGGCTCAGTAGTTCTTCCACGTTGTTACCGAGGTTACCGACACCCATAAGTATGACGAGCGTGCCTTTTAAGTTCGCAAGCGCTTCCCAGTTGAGATTCTCTTCTTTATTCTCCATCTCGTGCCCGGTGATGATGGTGATGGAAGATGATACACCACGATAGGATAGTGGAATGGAGAACAGGGCAGGTACAGCAATCGCAGATGTGATCCCGGGTACCACCTCGAACTCAACACCATGCTCCTTGAGATATAACGCTTCTTCACCGCCTCTACCAAAGACGAACGGGTCACCGCCCTTCAATCGTACCACAGTTTCGTAACGCGAGGCTAACCGTACCATAAGCTCGTTTATCTCCGCCTGTGAGTATTTATGCGCAGTAGCGGTCTTACCGATATCTATAACCTCCTTATCCGCCGGTATCACTCGTCTGACACCCAGTACCAGGTTATCCACCAGAATCACATCCGCTTCTCTTATCAGCCTGTGAGCTTTCAAACTCAGTAGCTCCGGATCACCCGGACCCGCTCCTACGAGGTATACCTTGCCCATCTCTCAAGAGAGAGAAATACCGGTGGATAATAAAATTGTTGATATAAACGATTCGTACCCTCGATTCTTTTTAGCCCCTCTGTAGCTTATACAGACGTGAAGAAGTGGATAGTGGAATCCGATATTGGACGAACGGTTCAGGAAACTTCGTGTATCCTTCAGGGGGATAAGATTCAAAGGTTATTTTATTGTGGCTATATTCTATTAGAGTGATGACGATGGACACGGTGAGGATAATGGAGGAAGAGGGGGTGACGCATAAGAATCCGATAGTGATAGAGGGTTTACCTGACGTTGGACTGGTGGGTACGATCGCGGCGTCTTACATCGTGGAGAAGATGAAGTACAGGGAGATAGGATACCTCGAGTCTGATCTGTTCCCTCCGGTCATGGTCATTCACGGTGGCAAATTGAAGAGTCCTTTCTGTCTGTACGGGAATGAGGAAGTGGTGGTGGTCTCGTCCGAGATAGCGATACCACCAAATGCCGTATACCCCCTGACACGTGCACTTGCTGACTGGTTTAGTAGCATAAATGCCTCTCTTGTCATATCGGTGACCGGTTTACCGGTGAAGAATAGGATAGACATAAGTAAGCCCGAAGTCTTTGCGGTTGGTAACAGTGAAGAAGCGGTTAACAGGCTGAAGGAGAAGCAGGTGGAATTAATGGAGGAGGGTTTCATTGCCGGTACCTATGCGGTGATGCTGCGCGAATGCCACAAGAGGGATCTATGTGCTATTTCGCTACTCGCGCAGTGCTTCCCGGTGTATCCTGATCCGGGTGCCGCGGCATCGGCTATTGGTTCACTCGATAAATTCCTGCAACTGGACATAGATGTGGGAGAGCTATTGGAGAAGGAGGAAGAGATAAAATTGAAGGCGCGGGACCTCATGCGTCAGACCGCCCTCTCCGCTTCTGAGATGCAGAAGAGTGCGGAACAGGATATGCCCATAATGTATCGTTAGTTAGTTAGGAGATGACCGGAAAGAAAATGGGTATAGAAAGAAGGATAATAAAAGCAACATGGGGCTATAATGGCAATTTAGAGCCGTTATATGAAGTTGAAGATACGGGTGATGAGATAATAGTCACGTTTGACCTGCCGCGAGTGAAGAGGGAGGACGTGGAGATACATACGACCGAAGACACGCTTGAGGTAACGGCGAAGATGACCGAAGCGGTCTGCTGGGAGAGATGGGGTAGCATACAGAGGCAGATAAGCTTCAATCGGTTCAGGAAGCAGATAAAGTTGCCCGAGCCGATAGAACCGGATAAGGCATCGGCGTCATTCAGAAACGGTATACTCAGGATAATATTGCCAAAAAAGAGAAATAAAGTGTTTATTCCGGTACAGTAAGTGGTTGCTCAACTACAACGCCTGAACACCGAATGACTCCTTCAGGATATCGGTATTTATCGCCCCGCTTGTTAACGTCTTACCGCTGTTCAGTTCGTTAACAGTAATCTCAGCAGGGGCAAACATACCGGCATCTATTTTGAAGAAGTCGAATCCTGCCTCTTTGAAGGTCTTGTAGAATGGCTGACCGTAGTCCGGGGAATTGACCGATGGTACCCGTTGCACGTAGTTCTTCAAATCCTCCACATCATCGTATTGAACCGTATAATACATACGACCACCGTAGATTATACAGTCGTTTGTGGAACCCATACATTCCACATCGTTGCCAACGACCGGTGATATCGGAATGATGCCATGGGCATGCTTTATGGTCTTTATATCAAAGCCAAGAGAATCGAATTTGTGTATCCCTGTTTCGATCCCCCTCGCAGATATCTGAACGGAGCCGGCGAGAGATGCGGTCGGTACTACAACTATGTACAGGTCTTCCGGGTCCACACGGCAATCACTTGCTATCTTATCGGTCACTTCTTCATTCGGTATCGTACTGCACTCGAGTACCAGTACCGCCTCAGATGCATCATCTTTGTACTCTATCTTCTCATACAGTTCACGAGGATTGAGCGAAAGCGCCCGTGCGGGACCGGAACCCATACCAAAGAAGTCCTTCACCTTTATCCGCCAGCCGGCATACTGCGATGCCATACATGCAATTACGGGATGGTCGGTGGTTAGCTCGACCGCGGGTACTATGAACCCGCCAAGATCGAAAGTACTGAACCTTATATCCGCAAGATCAGCCATGCATATTCGCGCAACGTATAACCCGGCTTCAAATCCGCCTTCTACATCCACACCCGCGTCTATTATCGTCGTCCCGTTATCCAGCCCCAGTATCTCCACCTGCAAATCTTCCGAGTTGTCCATCATCTCATCAAATACGTCTAAGCCATACTCATTCAAACTCATCAACATCCTTCTCTTTCACTCTCCTTTCTTATTAGTATATACCCAGCCTATTTATAACGCTATGCATGGGCGGTCATACGAAAGTTTTAATAAGCCTCCCGCCCAATGTGAGTACATAATGTATGAGAGAGTGGTTATCTCGGACGTAAGGAAGAGGATAAAAGCACTGCAGGAGCTGGTATATCCGTCCATCATACATTCAATGTGGTGCGCGGAAGATAAAATTCGAGCGCTATATCGCCATAAAGTCCGTGTTGCGAAGATTATAGAGCAATTAGATGATGATGAAGAGCAAAATGCACTGAGCAACGACCTTGAAGAACTATATTCCGGATATATTGGTATGTTCGGGCTCACTGTTCTTGAGGTAAGGAAATACGAAATAGAAGTGGATATGGAACAGGAGGAGATAGCGACCCAGCCAGGTGTCTCGGTCCGTGAATCGAGCGATGTGCCAACCTCTACACGCTGGATCAAAGCTCGTGTTCAGATGATCATGGCACAGGTGATGAAGCGGGTGATTATGCATCAGGCGTATGCAGTAGATGAGCTGGCAATGGTAGAGGAGAACCTGTTTTCACTCGAAGATAAGTTATATCGCGAGCCGGACACCGATGCGAAGCTGGATATATTGAATGATATAGAGAAGGTAAAAGAACTTCTATTGCAATGCCGATAAACCATGGATGGGGACCGTATTCGGGAGTTCAAGAAGCTGGTAGGAGATGATCTCTTCTGGTTCTCGGTAACGCAGAACCTGCAGGTTATAGAGAAAGCGAGGCAGAAATTTGAGTCGCAGGCGCAGGAGGTACTCGGGTATTTCGAGTGTAAACGCTGCGGTAAATGCTGCCGTGAGATGCCTGTACACCTTAATGATGACGATATAGAGCGGTTGCTACGAATAGATGGTGAATCACTGTTTGATAAGATGAACGAGGATGAGGTGGACAACTATCTCAGGACGCCCTGCCCTTATCTCCGTGACGATGTGTGTACAATTTATGAAAACCGACCCACCTCGTGCAGAATCTTCCCGTTTGTTGTTATAAGACCCGAGCCCACATTACTGCTATGCCCGCTGGGCAGGGAGATATACGAAGAGCTAAAGAAATTAACTCGTAAGTATGGCAGAAAGGATGTGAAGGAATACTGGTCTGACGGGGAGGATCAATGGCGATTGCCCGATTACAGCGGTACGATCGATCAGAAGGTGATATATGTCGCGCTATCAGAGAAGCTCCTGACCGATTTTTTGCGTTACCTCAGGATCGATAAGCGATAAGGACACGGACAGATGAAAGCGGTCGTTATGCATACTCTGGCTCAGATATGAATAAAGGAATAGCCGCATCGGAAATAGAGGATACACTGAAGCTCGCGATAATACTGACATTTATTTTCTTCATTGTGGAGCTCGCTGGTGGTTACATCTCGGGTTCGCTCTCGCTAATGGGTGATGCGGGACACATGTTACGCGATGTCTTCGCACTGTTCATAGCGTTAAGCGCGATCAAAATAGCGAAGAAAGATCCGACAATGACCAGGACGTTCGGGTACCACCGGTTAGAGATCTTCGCCGCTCTGATCAACGGGCTTTTACTCATCGGGATCAGTATATGGATCTGTGTGGAGGCATATCATCGGATCATGGCACCGAGACCCGTAGAGAGTACAGTCATGATAGGTGTTGCATTTGTTGGACTGGTGGTTAATTTATACGTCACCTTAAGACTGCATGGCAGCCATGATCTGAACGTCCGTGGTGCGTACCTTCATGTACTTACAGATACGTTCTCATCCGTTGCTGTTATATTTGCATCATTCTGGATATTCCTCACGGGAGAGACCATTGTTGATTCGATACTGGGTATCGTGATCGCACTCTTCATACTCTTCTCCGCATTCTCCATCATTCGCGATTCTATCTATGTACTCCTGGATTTTGTGCCCAGGAATATCAATATTCACGAACTGATAAGGGATATGGAAACAGTTGAAGGGGTACAGGAGGTACACGATGTCCACCTCTGGAGCTTATGTTCGAACGTAAACGTTCTGGATGCGCATGTATTCACGACCGAATCGGACACCTGTCGCATGGAACAGATAAAGAAAGAACTCAAACGACAATTAGAGAAATACAATGTCAAGCATGCCACACTGGAATTTGAATGGTCGATGTGTAACAGAAACGGCAAGATCAACAGAATAGAGCACTAAATAAGAACGAGCCGTTAATGTGATGTGAGAAGAGCAAAACAGTAATAGCAGGGTGAGTTCTAATTATGGAACACGGGAAAAAAATACTAACGGTTTATATATCCCTGCCGTGCCAATATATTCAAAACGATGAGGTTAGAGATAGATGGCAAAGCGGTGGATGCCGAGCCAGGACAGACAGTACTGGAAGTGGCACACCGCAATGGCATATATATACCCACGTTATGTTATCACCGTGCGTTAAAGCCTTTCGGTGCGTGTCGTCTGTGCTCTGTCGAGATTGAGAAACACGGACATAAGCGAATTGTGACAGCATGCTGTTATCCTGCGGAAGAAGGGCTGGTAGTGCGAACGAACTCGCCAGATATACGGGAGCTGAGGAAGATGCTGCTGGAACTGCTACTCGCTCGCTGTCCCGACGAGAAGCGGATACAGCAACTTGCACGCGATTATGGTGTCCTGGAACCGCGTTTCCCGCTGGAGAACGAGCATTGTATCCTCTGTGGGTTATGCACGCGTGTGTGTGATGAGCTTGTAGGCGTATCGGCAATAAACTACATAAGTCGCGGCATAGATCGCAGAGTGGGAACGCCTTACGAAGAGCCTTCGGATGATTGCATTGGTTGTGGTTCCTGTGCGCTCGTGTGCCCGACCGAGGCGATCAATCTGAACGAGCATATCTATCCCGTGACGCCCGATGATGTCTCGAGCATAGAGGCGAGATACCTGGAAGGTGAACGTGATGATGATCTTGGCGTTTATCAGGATTTAATAGCAGCGAGATCTCATATACGTGGCCAGGATGGTGGTATGGTTACTGCTCTACTCGTCTCGGGTATCGAGCAT
This sequence comes from Methanosarcinales archaeon, assembly GCA_025464325.1. Taxonomy (GTDB): domain Archaea; phylum Halobacteriota; class Syntropharchaeia; order Alkanophagales; family Methanospirareceae; genus G60ANME1. The sequence continues at coordinate 23,677 of JAODGH010000050.1, forward strand.
AACATCTTTGATGCCGCACTCATCGTACGCCGTATCAATGGTTACAAATCGGAAGCGGTTATAACTCCGGATATAGAAGAGATAAAAGAAGCGCGTGGTACGAGATATCTACGCGTGCCAATGGTTTCAAAGATTGTAGAAGCTCTCAAAGTGCATCCAGAATGGAGACGTATCGCAATCGTGGGTACGCCGTGCGAGATGCGTGCAGTGAGGAAGCTACAGTTGCGACAGCAGATTGGCAACGTAGAGCCCATCCTCATAGGGCTTTTCTGTTTCGAGAGTTTCGATTATGATGGTCTGAGTGAGTTTGTGGGCGATCGATTCGGGGTCGAACTCGACCGTGCGGATAGTACACAGATATCGCATGGCAAATTTATCATCGGAGTGAACGGTGAGACTTATTCATGCGCAGTTGGCGAGCTTGCGGGTCATGTTCGTGAGGGTTGCACATTCTGTACCGACTTCGTATCAAGGCTGGCTGATATCTCTATCGGATCGGTTGGTAGTCCTGACGGCTATTCTACGGTGATTGTACGTTCGAGTAAAGGCAGAGAGCTACTTAAACTGACGGAATTCGAGCGTACAGAGGTGGATAAACGAGAAATCACGCGTGTGGCGAGGTTGAAGAATAAGAGGGCTGAAGAGAACATAAAAGTGATCGTTGAGGGGTTACAGAAGTAGAAGAGAAAAAAAACAGGGGGCTATCCATACCCTTTTTTCTTCCCTTTAACATCAGTCCACCTACTTTTTCGCGATACACCGCACCAGAGTGGTTTATCACGATAAACAATTTCACCCTTATGCGAGTCTGTGAATCGTAGACCGATGCGGTTGTTGTTTTAATACGTGCATTTGCATACTTCAAAATGCATAAGATCACGATATTTTTCTAT